>NZ_JBWGQW010000013.1:0-42109 GCF_056332225.1 Thermus sp.
AGCAACTTGGGTTAGAATAGCCTTTGGCCCCTTGGGGCCTTGGCGGCATGGAAATCGCCCTAGAGAGCGTCTACGGCCACCGCCTGGCGCTTCCGCAGGTTGTGGCGGCCCTGCTTTTCTCCCGGGAGGCGCCCCCGGCCCTCCTCCTCGCGCCCGAGGCGCGGCTTAGGCGCTACCGGGACCTCTCGGCCTTCGGGGCGCGGGTCTACGTGAACCCCGGCCTCGAGGCCCTGGAGGAGAAGGCCCTCTTCGTCCTCTCCTACGAGGAGGCCCTAAGCCCCTTTCCCGAGGACCCCGAGGCCTGGCGGCTTCTCCTGGAGGTGGGCCGGAGCTACCCGAGGCAGGCCCTTCTGGAGAGGCTCCTCAAGCTGGGCTACGCCCGGGACGAGGACTACCGGGTGCTGGGGGAGGTGGTGGAGCTCGGCGAGGTGCGCCTGGAGTTCTTCGGGGACGAGCTGGAGAGGCTTCTCGTTGGGGGGGAGGAAAGGCGGCGCCACGTCCTCCTGCCGAAGCCCGGGAAGGCGGAGGGCTTCCCCTCCAAGAAGGTCCTCCACTTCCCGGGGCCCGTCTACCTGGATAGCCCCGCCCTTGCCCCTAAAGAGCTCTGGCCCCTCCTCGCGGGAAGGCCCCTCGTGGCCCTGGGAAGCGGGGTGGAGCTTCCCCCCTTGGAGCTTGGGGCGAAGCCCCTCCCCCCTTACCGGGGAAGCCTGAAGGCCCTGGAAAAGGACCTCGCCCGCTGGCTCGCCGAGGGGAAGCGGGTCCACCTCTTCGTGGGCCACGCCCGCACCCTGGAGTACCTCAAAAGGCGCCTCCAGGCCTTCTCCCCCCTGGTCCTGGACCGCTTCCCGGGGCCCAAGGGGCGGCTTGCCCTCCTCCCCGGGGACTTTGAGGGCGGGGCGGAGTGGGGGGAGTGGGTCCTCCTTACCGAGGCCCTGGTCTTCGCCACCGGGGGGGTGCGGGCGCGGGTCCGGGCGGGGGAGGGGCTTTCCGACCCCGGGGCCCTTTCCCCCGGGGACTACCTCATCCACCCGGAGCACGGCATCGGGCAGTACTTGGGCCTAGAGACCCGGGAGGTTTTGGGGGTCAAGCGGGACTACCTGGTCCTGCGCTACAAGGGGGAAGGGAGGCTTTACCTCCCCGTGGAGCAGCTTCCTCTCCTTAAGCGCCACCCCGGCACCACCGACGACCCGCCCGAGCTTTCCTCCCTGGGCAAGGGGGAGTGGCAGCGGGCCAAGGAGCGGGCGCGGAAGGACGTGGAGGAGCTCGCGGGGCGCCTCCTCGTCCTCCAGGCCAGGCGCAAGGCCACCCCGGGCCGGGCCTTCCCTCCTCTTCCCGAGTGGGACCCCCTGGTGGAGGAGGGCTTCCCCTACGAGCTCACCCCCGACCAGAAGCGGGCCCTGGAGGAGGTGCTCCGGGACCTCGAGGCCCCCCACCCCATGGACCGCCTGGTCTCGGGGGACGTGGGCTTCGGCAAGACCGAGGTGGCCCTGAGGGCCGCCCACCGGGTGGTGGGGCACGGCGCCCAGGTGGCCTTTCTCGTGCCCACCACCCTCCTCGCCGAGCAGCACGGGAAGACCTTCAAGGAGCGCTTCCAGGGCCTGCCCGTGCGGGTGGCCGTCCTCTCCCGCTTCACCCCGCCCAAGGAGGAGGAGGCCATCCTGAAGGGCCTCGCCGAGGGCACGGTGGACCTCGTCATCGGCACCCACCGCCTCCTCCAGGAGGACGTGCGCTTCAAGGACCTCGGCCTCCTCATCGTGGACGAGGAGCACCGCTTCGGCGTGGCCCAGAAGGAGAGGATCCGGGAGCTCAAGGCGGAGGTGGACACCCTCTACCTCTCCGCCACCCCCATTCCCCGCACCCTCTACTCCGCCCTCGTGGGCCTGAAGGACCTCTCCAGCATAAGGACCCCGCCCCCCGGGAGAAAGCCCATCCGGACCTTCCTCGCCCCCTTTGACCCCCTCTTGGTGCGGGAGGCCATCCTCTTTGAGCTGGAGCGGGGGGGCAAGGTCTTCTACGTCCACGACCGGGTGGCCTCCATGGAGGCCAGGCGGCGCTTTCTGGAAGGGCTCGTCCCCGAGGCCCGCATCGGGGTGGTCCACGGCCAGATGCCCGAGGGCCTCATAGAGGAGACCATGCTCCTCTTCGCCGAGGGGGCCTACGACGTTCTCCTCGCCACCACCATCATTGAGGCCGGCCTGGACGTCCCCGAGGCCAACACCATCCTGATAGAGCGGGCGGACCGCCTGGGCCTCGCCACCTTGTACCAGCTCCGGGGCCGGGTGGGGCGCAGGGAGGAGGAGGCCTACGCCTACCTCTTCCACCCGCCCCGCCTCACCGAGGCCGCGGAGAAGCGCCTCGCCGCCATCGCCGACCTCTCCGACCTGGGCTCGGGCCACCTCCTGGCGGAGCGGGACATGGAGATAAGGGGCGTGGGGAACCTCCTCGGCCCCGAGCAGCACGGGCACATCCGGGCGCTTTCCCTCGAGGTCTACACCGAGCTTCTGGAGGAGGCCATCCGCAGGCTCAAGGGGGAGGTCAAGGAGGAGAGGAGGCACGTGACGGTGGACCTCGCCCTCTCCGCCCGCCTGCCCGCGGAGTACGTGGGGAGCCTCGAGGCCCGTAGCCGCTACTACAGCCGCTTCGCCGAGGCGAAAAGCCTCGCCGAGCTTTCCCGCCTGGTGCGGGAGCTAAAGGAGCGCTACGGGCCCTTGCCCGAGGAGGCGGAGAACTTCGTGAACCTCACCCGGCTCCGCCTGGTGGCGGAGAGGAAGGGGGTGGTCTCCATCACCGAAAGCCTCACCCACCTGGAGGTGGTCTTCCCCCGCCACCCCCTGGACTACGACGCCCGGGGCCTCAAGAGCCTCCCTTACCGGGCGGAGCTCACCCAGTACCCGCCGGGTTTTCGCCTGGAGAAAAAGGGCCTAAGGCCCCGGGACTACCCCGAGGCCCTCTTGGAGGTCCTTTACCTCTTCGCCGACCGCTAGGGGTTTGCGATCAGGTTGAAAAGCCTAAGGCGCAGGACCACCTCGGCCTGGGTGAGGGTGTACTGGACCTGGTCCCCGCTATTCACCCGGACCCGGGCCCCGAGGCGGAAGGCCCCGGTCTTGATGAGGTTGTAGAGGCGGTCGCCGGGCCCTATGGCGAGGCTTCCGTCCAGGGTGGCCGTCTCCCCGGGGTTCAGGGTGAGGGGGGCGGTCTTCACGGCGAAGTCCCCTCCCGCGTCGTCGTAGAGGTCGGTGTCGCCCTGGGGCCCCGCCCGGACCTCGAGGGTGAGGTCTGCGGCAGAGTTGCCCGTGTTCTGAAGCCCCACCTGGAGGGCGATCCGCCCGTCCTCCAGGGCCTCGGCCCCCGGCACCTGGATCTCCTGCCCCGCCGGGTCGTCGGGGAGGCGCACCTCGGCCTGGATGAGGCTCAGGGTCCCCGAGCGGTTTCCCTCGGGAACGAAGCTCAGGAGGTCCACCTCCACCCGGTGCACCGTGTGGCCGCTACAGGCCGCGAGGGCCAGGGCGAGTCCCATGAGAAAGAGCGCGCGCTTCACAGGCCACCTCCTCTAAAAGCTCACCGCGAGAGCGATGCCGTAGACCGTGCCCCCCACCAGGGGCGCCTCGTGGGTGGTGAGGGCGAGGTCCAGGGCCAGGGCCTCCAGGTTCACCCCCGCCCCCAGGCCGAAGCGAAAGCCCCCCTCCAGGCCCACCCCCGTCCGCAGGGCCCAGGGGCCCAGGCCGTACTCCAGTCCCAGGTGGAAGGCGGGGGCGGTGCTGCCGAAGCGGGCGTCGGCGGCGAGGAGGAGGCTACCCACCTCCAGGGGCAGGCGGTAGGCCCCGTTCAGGAGGAACTCGGGGGCAGAGAGATCGCTCCTTTTGGTGGTGGGGGTCCGGGTCTCCGCCGTGCCGTCATAAGCCACCTCGAGGCCCTCCCACTGGGAGAAGCCGAGGAGGTTCCTCGCCCCAAGCCCCAGGGCCCACGCCCCCCCGTCCACCGCCACGCCCAGGTCGGCCCGGAGGCCAAAGCCCTGCCCTTCCGCCCCCTGGCCGAAGGCCCCCTCCAGGAAGGGGGCGTAGCTCAGGAAGTAGCGGTAGCGGTACTCCGCCCCCTGCGCGTTGCCGTTTTGGTCAAAGGTGGGGCGGGCCTCGGCGCTGGCCTCGGCGTAGGCCAGGCCGTAAAACCCTTCGCCCCTCGCCCCCACGTAGACCTTGCCGAGGCCCGGCACCTCGGCAAGGGGCAGGGCGAAGCCCAGGGCCAGGCTGAACCCGGCGCTATAGCTGCCGCTGGCCTCGAGGGCGCAAGGGGAAGGGGTGCTCCCCTTGCAGGGGTCCAGGCTTCCGCTCGCCAGGGCCTGGGCCAGGGCGGGGCTTGGGCTCACCCTCAGGCCCTGGGCCCCGGCGAAGGTCCCAAGCCTCAGGTAGGTGCCGGGCCCAAGCTCCAGGGCGATGGGGAGAAGGGGGTCCGGGACGAGGGCCCGGGGCTTTCCCGGATCGCTCCCCACCTGGAAGGAGGGAACCAGGGGCTTGCCCGAGCCATCGGTGATGGAGACCCCATTGGCGCTCACCCGGAAGACCACCTCGTCGGGGCTTCTTGCCGGGTTGAGGAGGAAGCTATCTAGGTGGGCGGCCTGGTCGTAAAAGCTCAGGAGGTCAAACCGGGTGCGGAAGGCCTGGGGGTCGGTGAAGTAGGCGAAGGGGCTGGTTTCCGGGAAAAAGGGGAGAAGCCGGAGGAGGCCCACGGGAACCTGGAACCCCTCCTCCTCCCAACTTCCCGGGAAGGCGGCGTAGGCGGGGTTGGCCCCGGCCTGGGAGGGCCCGGGCAGGAGGACGCCCCCCATGCCCAGGCTCCGCACCCCCTGGGCG
Organism: Thermus sp.; assembly: GCF_056332225.1. Lineage (NCBI taxonomy): Bacteria > Thermotogati > Deinococcota > Deinococci > Thermales > Thermaceae > Thermus > Thermus sp. The sequence goes on from NZ_JBWGQW010000013.1 coordinate 4,848, forward strand.
AGCCCCAGGGCCGAAAGCCCCATAGCCAGAAGGACAAGGGTTCTCCTCATACGGCTTTCATTCTACCCAGGTTTCTTTCCCCGGGTCAAGCTTTTGGGGGGCCTCGAGGCCGCCCCCCTTTGACAGGCGGCCCTTGGCGGCGTAAACTTTGACTCAGTATAAGGAGGTGCCCATGATCAAGAAGGTAGGCGTGGTGGGCGCGGGGACCATGGGTAGCGGGATCGCCGCCCTGGTGGCCAGCGCCGGGGTCCCGGTGGTGCTCTTGGACATCCCCGGGAAGGAGGACCGGAACGAGCCCGCCAAGCGGGGCCTGGAGCGGGCGCTCAAGGCCAAGCCCGCGGCCTTCATGGACCCCGAGCGGGCCCGGCACATTGAGATCGGCAACACCGAGGACCACCTGGAGAAGCTCAAGGACTGCGACTGGGTGGTGGAGGCCATCCTGGAGAAGCCGGAGCCCAAAAGGGCCCTCTACGCCCGCCTCGAGGCCCTCCTCAAGCCCACGGCCATCGTCAGCTCCAACACGAGCGGAATTCCCATGAAAGTGCTCCTTGAGGGGCGCTCCGAGGCCTTCCGCCGGCGCTTCCTGGGCACCCACTTCTTCAACCCGCCCCGCTACCTCCACCTCCTGGAGCTCATCCCCACCCCCGAGACCGACCCCAAGGTCCTGGAGGAGATCCGCCGCTTCGGGGAGCGCATTTTGGGCAAGGGCACCGTCCTCGCCAAGGACGCCCCCGGCTTCATCGCCAACCGCCTCGGGGTCTACGGCATGGTCCAGGCGGTGCGCCTCATGGAGAAGCACGGCCTCACCATTGACGAGGTGGACGCCCTCACCGGGCCCCTCCTCGGCCGCCCCAACTCCGCCACCTTCCGCACCGCCGACCTCACGGGCCTGGACGTGCTGAAGCTCGTGACCGAGGAGCTCGCCCAGGCCACGGGGGAGGACTTCGCCCTTCCCGGCTGGGTCCATAAGCTGGTGGAGGAGGGCCGCCTGGGGGAGAAGGCGGGGGCGGGGTTCTACAAGCGGGTGAACGGGGAGATCTACACCCTGGACCCCAGGACCCTGGACTACGCGCCCCGGGCCAAGCTGGACCTCCCCGAGCTTCGCGCCCTCCGCGACCTCCCCTTGAGGGAGCGCTTTCCCAAGGTTTTGGACCTCCCCGGCAAGTACGGGGCCTTCCTCCGGGAGCTTTTCGCCAAGACCGCCCACTACACCCTGGAGAAGGCCCCCGGGATCGCCTACGACCTCGCCTCCGTGGACCAGGCCCTGGAGTGGGGCTTCGGCTGGGAGGAAGGCCCCTTTAAGAACATGGACGCCGTGGGGCTTGCCCGGGTGGAGGCCCTCTTCGCCGAGCACGGCCTAGAGGCCCCTGACCTCCTTGGGAAGGCCCAGGGGGCCTTCTACAAGGACGGGACCTACCTGGGCTTTGACGGCGCCTACCGCCCCCTGCCCAAGCGGGAGGGGGTCATCTCCTTAAAGGCCCTCAAGTCCGAGGGGAAGACCCTCTTGGAGGGCAAGGAGGCGGCCCTTTTAGACCTCGGAGACGGGGTGGCCCTTTTGGAGTTCCGCACCAAGATGAACGCCATCGGGGAAGGGGTCATCCGGATGCTCCAGAAAAGCCTGGAGTTCGTGGAGGAGAAGGGCTACGTGGGCCTCGTCATCGGCAACGAGGACCCGAGGGCCTTCTCCGCCGGGGCCAACCTGGCCCTCATCCTCTCCCTGGCCCAGGAGGGGGACTGGGACGAGCTCGCCCTGGCGGTGCGCCAGTTCCAGAGGGCCTCCATGTCCCTGCGCTATAGCCCCTTCCCCGTGGTGGTGGCGCCCTTCGGGCTCACCCTGGGGGGCGGGGCGGAGTTCACCCTGCACGCCGACCGGGTCCAGGCCCACGCCGAGCTCTACATGGGCCTGGTGGAGGCCGGGGTGGGGCTTCTCCCTGCGGGAGGCGGCACCAAGGAGATGCTCCTCCGCTTCACCCAGGAGCTAAGCCCTTACGAGGAGGCCGACCCCTTTGAGGCGGTGAAGCGGGCCTTCGGGCTCATCGCCATGGCGAGGACCTCCACGAGCGCCCTCGAGGCCCAGAAGATGGGCTTCCTCCGGGACGGGGACGGGATCAGCATGAACCGGGACTTCCTCATCGCCGACGCCAAGAGGCGGGTCCTGGAGCTCGCCCCCGACTACCGCCCGCCTCTCGCCCCGAGGATCCGGGTCCTGGGGAGCGAGGCCCTGGGCAACCTCCGCTACGCCGTCTGGTCCTTCCGCGAGGCGGGGGAGATCACGGACCACGACATGCGGATCGGCCTGGAAATCGCCTACGTCCTCTCCGGCGGGGAGGGCCCGGCCCGGGAGGTCTCCGAGTGGGACCTCCTGGACCTGGAGCGGGAGGCCTTCTTGAAGCTCCTCGGCACCCGGAAGACCCAGGAGCGCATCGCCTACACCCTGAAGACGGGGAAGCCTCTCAGGAACTAAAGGGGGAAAAGATGCGGGATGCGGTCATCGTGAGCGCGGTACGGAGCCCCGTGGCCCGGGGCAAGAAGGACGGGGCCTTGGCCACCCTCCACCCCGTGGACCTCTCCGCCCAGGTGATGCGGGCCGCGGTGGAGCGGGCGGGCCTGGACCCTAGGGAGCTTGAGGACGTGCTCTGGGGGTGCGCCATGCCCGAGGCGGCCCAGGGGCTGAACATCGCCCGGCTCGCCCTCCTCCGGGCGGGCTTTCCCGTGGAGGTGGCGGGGGCCACGGTCAACCGCTTCTGCTCCAGCGGCCTCCAGACCATCGCCATGGCCGCCCAGGCGGTGATGACGGGCATGGCCGAGGCCGTCTTGGCGGGGGGCGTGGAGATGATGAGCCAGGTGCCCATGTCGGGCTTCCACACGAGGCTCCACCCCGACCTCACCCCCACGGAGTGGAGCCCCGAGACCTACTCCACCTACATCGGCATGGGCTTCACCGCCGAACGGGTGGCGGAGCGCTTCGGCATAAGCCGCGAGGACCAGGACCGGTGGGCCCTAAGGAGCCACCAGAAGGCGGCCCAGGCCTGGGCCGAGGGGCGCTTCGGCGAGGTGGTCCCCATCCGGGTGCCCAAGGTGACCTACGAGGGTACCCGGAAGCGGGTGGAGGAGGTTCTCTTCACCCGGGACGAGACCGTGCGGCCGGAGACCAGCCTCGAGGCCCTCTCCAAGCTGAGGCCCGCCTTTAAAAAGAACGGCACCGTGACGGCGGGCAACGCGAGCCCCTACTCCGACGGGGCGGCGGCGGTGGTGGTCATGAGCCGGGAGAAGGCGGAGGCCTTGGGCCTAAAGCCCCTCGCCCGCTTCCTGAGCTTCGCCGTGGCCGGGGTGGAGCCCGACATCATGGGCGTGGGCCCCGTGAAGGCGGTGCCCAAGGCCCTGAAGCGGGCCGGGCTCACCCTGGACCAGATCGCCCTCATTGAGTTCAACGAGGCCTTCGCCGCCCAGGTCCTGGCGGTGATGCGGGCCTTGGAGATGCCCGAGGAGCGAACCAACGTGAACGGCGGGGCCATCGCCCTGGGCCACCCCCTGGGGGCCACGGGGGCCAAGCTCACCGCCCAGCTCCTCACCGAGCTTAGGAGGCGGGGCGGGGGGTACGGCCTCGTCACCATGTGCATCGGCGGCGGCATGGGCGCCGCGGGCGTGTTTGAGGTGTACCCGGCCTAAGGAGGAGAGCATGACCGAGGAAAAGAAGCTTTGGCAAAAAGGCGGCGGCTGGCTTCTTGAGGTGCCGGAGCGGGTCTACACCCCGGAGGACTTTGACGAGAGCGTCAAGGAGATCGCCCGCACCACCCGCGCCTTCGTGGAGCGGGAGGTCCTTCCCCTCCTGGAGCGGATGGAGCACGGGGAGCTGGAGCTCAACGTGCCCCTCATGAAGAAGGCGGGGGAGCTCGGGCTTCTCGCCATTGAGATCCCCGAGGAGTACGGGGGTCTGGACCTCCCCAAGGTGATCTCCACCGTGGTGGCGGAGGAGCTTTCGGGAAGCGGGGGCTTTTCCGTCACCTACGGGGCGCATACCTCCATCGGCACCCTGCCCCTCGTCTACTTCGGCACCGAGGAGCAGAAGCGCAAATACCTCCCGAAGCTCGCGAGCGGGGAGTGGATCGCCGCCTACTGCCTCACCGAGCCGGGCTCGGGCTCGGACGCCCTTTCCGCCAAGACCCGGGCCACCCTCTCCGAAGACGGCAAGCACTACGTCCTGAACGGGGTCAAGCAGTGGATCTCCAACGCGGGCTTCGCCCACCTCTTCACCGTCTTCGCCAAGGTGGACGGGGAGCACTTCACCGCCTTCCTGGTGGAGCGGGGCACCCCGGGGCTTTCCTTCGGCCCCGAGGAGAAGAAGATGGGCATCAAGGCCTCCAGCACCCGCCAGGTGATCCTGGAGGACGTGAAGGTGCCCGTGGAGAACGTCCTCGGGGAGGTGGGCAAGGGGCACAAGATCGCCTTCAACGTCCTCAACGTGGGCCGCTACAAGCTGGGGGCGGGGGCCGTGGGCGGGGCGAAGCGGGCCTTGGAGCTTTCCGCCCAGTACGCCAACCAAAGGGTGCAGTTCGGCCGCCCCATCGGCCGCTTCGGCCTCATCCAGCAGAAGCTCGGCGAGATGGCGAGCCGCATCTACGCCGCCGAGAGCGCCGTCTACCGCACCGTGGGCCTCATTGACGAGGCCCTTTCCGGCAAGAAGGGGCCCGAGGCGGTCATGGCGGGCATCGAGGAGTACGCCGTGGAGGCCAGCATCATCAAGGTGCTGGGCTCCGAGGTCCTGGACTACGCCGTGGACGAGGGGGTCCAGATCCACGGGGGCTACGGCTACTCCCAGGAGTACCCCATTGAAAGGGCCTACCGCGACGCCCGCATCAACCGCATCTTTGAGGGGACCAACGAGATCAACCGCCTCCTCATCCCGGGCATGCTCCTCCGCCGGGCCCTGAAGGGGCAGCTTCCCCTCTTCCAGGCGGCCATGAGGCTCCAGAAGGAGCTTTTGGAGCCCGCCTTTGAGGAGCCCGAGGACCTCGAGCTCCACCAGGTCCAGAACCTCAAGAAGCTCGCCCTCATGGTGGCGGGCCTCGCGGCGCAGAAGTACGGCCAGGGGGTGGAGGAGGAGCAGGAGGTGCTGGGGGCCGTGGCCGACATCCTCATTGACGCCTACGCCGCGGAGAGCGCCCTCCTCCGGGCCAGGCGGCTTGGCGGGCTCGCCGAGGTTCTGGCCCGCATCTACCTGGCCCAGGCCCTGGACCGGGCCCAGGCGGGGGCGCTTTCCGTCCTGCCCCGCCTCGTGGAAGGGGACGAGGCCCGGGTGGTCTACTCCGCCGCCCGCAGGCTCACCAAAAGGGAGCCCCTGGACCTCGTGGCCCTGCGCCGCCAGGCGGCGGAAGCGGTGCTGGAGGCGGGGGGCTACCCCATTTTGCGCTAGGGACCCCACCGCGGCCTTCGCCGTGGTGGAGGCCTGACCCCGTGTGGGGAAAGCCCGCACGGGGCGCTCTTTAGTGCTCTAGACGCCACCTGGGGCCCTCCTTGGTGTCCTCCACGATGACGCCGAGGGCCCTTAGCCTCTCCCGGATGAGGTCGCTCTTGGCGTAGTCCTTGGCCCGCCTCGCCTCTTCCCTGAGCTCCAGGAGGAGGGCGATGAGGTCTTCCAAAAGGGGTCCCGAGACCTTTTCCTCCAGGACCCTCTCAGGGAAGAGGCCGAGGATCCCCTCCCCCAGGGTGTGGAGGAGGGCCTCGGCCCGGGCCAGGCTTTCCGCCTTGGCCTCGGGGAGGAGGCGGTTTAGCTCGGGGAGGAAGCCGAAGAGGGCGGCCAGGGCCTCGGGGGTGGAGAGGTCGTCCTCTATGGCCTCCATGAAGGCCTTTTCCAGGGCGTCCAGCGCCCTTTCCAGCTCGGGGGTGGCGCCGGGGGGAGCGGCCTTCCTGCGCGCGCGCACCTCCCGGTAGGCGTGGAGGAGGCGGCCATACCCCTTTTTGGCGCCCTCCAGCCCTTCCCAGGTGAAGTCCATGGGGCTCCGGTAGTGGGTCTGGAGGAGGTAGAAGCGCACCGCCATGGGCTCGTGGGCCTTGAGGAGGTCGTGGAGGAGGACGAGGTTCCCCGTGCTCTTGGCCATCTTCTCCCCTTGGAGGAGGACGTGGTTGTGGTGCATCCAGTGCCGGGCGAAGCGGAAGCCCGCCGCCTCCGCCTGGGCGATCTCGCACTCGTGGTGGGGGAACTGGAGGTCTATCCCCCCGGCGTGGAGGTCAAACCCCTCCCCCAGGTACTTGAGGCTCATGGCGGTGCACTCAATGTGCCAGCCGGGGTAGCCCTCCCCCCAGGGGCTTTTCCAGCGCATGAGGTGCCCGGGCTCGGCGGCCTTCCAGAGGGCGAAGTCCAAGGGGTCCTCCTTCTCCTCCCGCACCTCCACCCGGGCTCCCGCCCGAAGCTCCTCCAGGCGTTTCCCCGAGAGCTTGCCGTACTCGGGGAAGGAGCGCACCCGGAAGTAGACGCTTCCTTTCCGCTCGTAGGCGTGGCCCAGGGCGAGGAGCCTTTCCGTGAGCTCCAGCATCTCCGGGATGTGGCCGCTGGCCCTGGGGGCGATGGAGGGCCTGAGGACGTTTAGGGCCTTGAGGGCGTCAAAGTAGCTCCAGGTGTACTTCTCCGCCACCTCCATGGGCTCGAGGCGCTCCAGCTTGGCCCGCTTCAGGATCTTGTCCTCGCCCTCCTCGTCCTCGGTGAGGTGGCCCACGTCGGTGATGTTGGAGACGAAGCGGACCTTGTAGCCCTGGTGGAGGAGGTACCGCCTGAGGACGTCGTAGACGATGGGCCCCCGGGCGTGGCCGAGGTGGGGGTCGGAATAGACCGTGGGGCCGCAGACGTAGATCCCCGCGTGGCCGGGGACCGCCGGCTCAAAGGGCACCTTGCGCCTTTGCAGGGTGTCGTAGATCACGAGGCCCATATGGGGGATTATAGGCCCGTGGCATAATGGCGGGGTATGGGAAGGATCCTTAGGGGCCTTGCCGGGGGAGGGGACTTGCGGGTGGTGGCCGCCGAGACCACGGACGTGGTGGAGGAGGCGAGGCTTCGCCACGGCCTTTCCCCCACGGCCACCGCCGCTTTGGGCCGGGCCATGACCGGGGCCCTCCTCCTCGCCCAGCTCCTCCTCAAGACCCACAAGGAGCGCCTCACCTTGCGGGTGGAGGGCGCGGGGCCCCTGGGGGGCATGGTGGTGGAGGCGGACGCCTTCGGGCACGTGCGGGGCTACGTGAAAAACCCCAGGGCCGAGGTGCCCCTCCGGGAGGACGGGAAGCTGGACGTGGGAACGCTCGTGGGGGCCGGAACCTTGCGGGTGGACCGGAGCCTGCCGAATGGCGAGATCTACACCAGCGCCGTGCCCCTGGTCTCGGGGGAGATCGCCGAGGACCTGGCCCACTACCTCTTCCAGTCGGAGCAGATCCCTTCCGCCGTGCTCCTCGGCGTGCGGGTCAAGGGGGAGGGGGAGGTGGAGGTGGCGGGGGGCGTGGCCGTGCAGGTGATGCCGGGAGCCAAGGAGGAGGTCTTGGGCCGCCTCGAGGCCAACCTGAAGGCCCTCCCCGGCCTCACCCCCCTCCTCCGGGAACGGGGCCTGGAGGGGGCCCTGGAGGCCCTCCTTGCGGGCCTGGGCTTTGAGCGCACCGACCTTCGCGCCCTGGGCTATTCCCAGAACGAGATCCCCGCCCGCTTCCTTTGCCGCTGCAGCCGGGAGAAGGCCCTGGAGGCCCTGGTCTTCTTCACCCCCGAGGAAAGGGAGGAGATGATCGTGAAGGACGGGGGCGCGGAGGTGGTCTGCCACTGGTGCGGGGAGGTCTACCGCTTCTCTCCCGAGGAGGTGCGCTCCCTGGTGGCCGAGGTGCGCTGCCCCGACTGCGGCGCGCTTTGGCTCTACCCCAAGGCGGACGGCACCCTGGCCCGCATAGAGGGGGACACCTGCCGCTGCGGCCGCAAGGTGGAGTTCCCCTCGGAAGTCCGGCCCCAGGCCTGATAAGCTTGGGCCATGTTCAAGACCATCCTCCTGGCCTACGACGGCTCGGAGCACGCGAAGCGGGCGGCGGAGGTGGCCAAGGCCGAGGCGGAGGCCCACGGGGCGAGGCTTATTGTGGTCCACGCCTACGAGCCCGTGCCCGACTACCTGGGGGACCCCTTTTTTGAGGAGGCCCTGAAGCGCCGCCTGGAGCGGGCGGAGAAGGTCCTGGCCGAGGCGGTGGCCCTCACCGGGGTGTCCCCGGAGAACGCCCTCCTCCTGGAGGGCCGCCCGGCGGAGGCCATCCTCGAGGCCGCCCGGGGAGAAAAGGCCGACCTCGTCGTCATGGGCACCCGGGGCCTGGGGGCGGTGGGGAGCCTCTTCCTGGGAAGCCAGAGCCAGAAGGTGTTGGCCGAGGCCCCCTGTCCCGTGCTCCTCGTGCGCTAGGGAGGAAGGATGAGGTACGAGACCCTGGCGGTGCTTTCCGGCCTCCCCGAGGACCCCCACGGGGCGGTGGGGCTTCCCATCTACGCCGTGGCCGCCTACGGCTTCAAGACCTTGGAGGAAGGGCAGGAGCGCTTCGCCACCGGGGAAGGCTACGTCTACGCCCGGCAGAAGGACCCCACGGCCAAAGCCCTGGAGGAAAGGCTCAAGGCCCTGGAGGGGGCCCTGGAGGCCGTGGCCCTGGCCTCGGGGCAGGCGGCCACCTTCGCCGCCCTCCTCGCCCTCCTCCGCCAGGGGGACGAGGTGGTGGCGGCCAAGGGGCTTTTCGGCCAGACCATCGGGCTTTTTCAGCAGGTCTTGGGCCTCATGGGGGTGAGGGTGCGCTACGTGGACCCCGAGCCCGAGGGGGTGCGGGAGGCCCTCACGGAGAAGACCCGGGTCCTTTTCGTGGAGACCATGGCCAACCCCGCCCTCCTCGTGCCCGACCTCGAGGCCCTGGCCTCCCTGGCCGAGGAGAGGGGCGTGGCCCTGGTGGTGGACAACACCTTCGGGGCGGCGGGGGCGCTTTGCCGGCCCCTAGCGTGGGGGGCCCACCTGGTGGTGCAAAGCCTCACCAAGTGGGCCTCGGGGCACGGCTCGGTGCTGGGCGGGGCGGTGCTTTCCCGGGAAACTTCCCTTTGGGAGCGCTTTCCCCAGTTCCTGGAGCCCGACCCCAAGGGGCAGATCCCCTGGGAGGCCCTGGGGGCCAGGTGCTACCCCGAAAGGGTGCGCACCTTGGGGCTCTCCCTCTTGGGCATGAGCCTCTCTCCCTTCCACGCCTACCTCCTCTTCCAGGGCCTGGAGACCGTGGCCCTGAGGGTGGCGCGGATGAGCGCGACCGCAAGCTTCCTCGCCGAGCGCCTCCAGGGCCACCCCAAGGTGAAGGCCCTCCGCTACCCCGGCCTCCCCGGGGACCCGGCCTACCCCAACGCGCAAAAGTACCTGGCCTCGGGGGGTCCCATGCTCACCCTGGACCTGGGAAGCCAGGAGGCGGCGAGCCGTTTCCTCGGGGCCATCCGCCTCCTCAAGGCGGCGAACCTTGGGGACGCCCGCACCCTCTTGGTGCACCCCTGGACCACCACCCACAGCCGCCTAAAGGAGGAGGCGAGGCTTCAGGCCGGGGTCACCCCGGGGCTCGTGCGGGTCTCCGTGGGCTTGGAGGATCCGGAGGACCTGCTGGCCCTCTTCCTGGAGGCCTTGGAGGTGGTGTAGCCATGGGCCCTTGGGTGGCTTTGAAGGTGGCGGGTGTGGCTATGGAGGGTGAGGGTTCGGGTCTAGAGAGGAGATATGTGGCACATGCCAGCTTAATCGTGAAAAGATACACTAGCGCACCTCTCCGGCCCGCCCCTTCTGGAATCCTCGGATAAGGGGTGAGCCATGCCTCTTACCATCGGTCAGCTCGCCCGAGCCTTTGGCCTCTCCCCGGACGCCCTCCGCTACTACGAGAGGCTCGGCCTCCTCGCCCCCGAGGGGCGGACGAAAGGGGGGTACCGCCTCTACGGGGATCAAGCCCTTGACCGCCTCCGCTTCATCAAGGAGGCCCAGGCGGCGGGGCTTAGGCTGGAGGACATCGCCGGGATCCTCCGGGCCATGGAGGGGGGGCAGCCCCCTTGCCGCCACGTGCGGGAGGCCCTGGAAAGGCGTTTAGAGGAGGTGCGGCGCAGGCTTCGGGAACTCCAGGCCTTAGAGAGGGCCCTGGCCGAACGGCTTGCCTACGCCGAGGCCCACCCCGACCCCGCCTGCGACGGGAAGGACCACTGCGTCTACCTGGACCCCCTTGACCCTAGAGCTTGCTCTAGGGTCTAACCTGGGGGCATGGACAAAAACCGCTACCGCATCAAGGTGCCCAAGATCCACTGCGCGGGGTGCATCCGCACGGTGGAGGCGGCCCTCGGCCAGGTGGCCGGGGTGGAGAAGGTGAGGGTGGACTACCTGAGGAAGGAGGCCCACGTGGTGGGAGAGGCGGCCTTGGAGGACCTCCTCGCCGCCCTGGAGCGGGTGGGCTACCCGGGAGAGGCCCTATGACCTACGACCTCCTCATCGTGGGCTCGGGCTCCGCCGGGGTGGCGGCGGCCCTGGAGGCGAGCGCCCTCGGGGCCAAGGCGGCCCTCGTGGAGGCGGGGGTTTTGGGGGGGACCTGCGTGAACGTGGGGTGCGTCCCCTCCAAGTACCTCCTCCGGGCGGCGGACGCCTTTCACCGGGCGGGCCATCCCGCCTTCCCCGGCCTCCGCACGGGGGCCCTCGAGGTGGACTGGACGGCCCTCCTCTCGGGCAAGGAGGCCCTGATCTCGGCCCTCCGGAAGGAGAAGTACCAGGAGGTCCTGGAGGCGGCCGGGGTCCTTGTGCTCCGGGGGAGGGCCCGCTTCCTGGACGGGGAAAGGATGGAGGTGGAGGGGCGGGAGGTCCTCGCGGGGCGGTACCTCCTCGCCACCGGGGCGAGGCCCTTCCTTCCCCCCATCCCGGGCCTCCGGGAGAGCGCCCCCTGGACCTACCTCGAGGCCCTCTCCGCCCCCGCCCTCCCCGAAAGCCTCCTGGTGGTGGGGGGAGGGCCCGTCGGCCTCGAGCTCGCCCAGGCCTTCGCTAGGCTCGGGAGCCGGGTGGTGGTCCTCGAGGCCCTGCCCGAGGTCCTGCCCCAGGAGGACCGGGAGCTTGCCCGGCTCCTTCGGGGCTACCTGGAGGAGGAAGGCCTTAGGGTCCACACCGGGGTCCGGGTGGAGGCCGTGGCCCGGGAAGGGTCCTTCCGCGTCCAGACCGACCGGGGGGTTTTTGAGGCGGAGAGGCTCCTCGTGGCCACGGGGAGGAGGCCGGACCTGGAGGGGCTCGGCCTGGAGCGGGCGGGCGTAGCGCGGGACGAGCGGGGCTTCCTCAAGCTGGACCCCACCTTGCGCACCACCAACCCCCGGGTCTACGCCGCCGGGGACGCCGCCGGGCTTCCCCAGTTCGTCTACGTGGCGGCCCACTCGGGCCGGGTGGCGGCGCGAAACGCCCTGGGGGTGGAGACGCCCCTGGACCTCGCCGCCCTCCCCCGGGTGACCTTCACCGACCCCGCCCTGGCCGCGGTGGGCCTCACCGAGGAGGAGGCGAGGGCGAGGGGCCTGACGGCGAGGGCGGCCTTTCTCCCCCTCTCCCTCCTGCCCAAGGCCCTCACCGCCCGCGACACCCGGGGGGGTTTCAAGATCGTGGTGGACGAAGAGGGCACGGTCCTCGGCCTCCACGTCCTGGCCCACGAGGCGGGGGACGTAGTGCAGGAGGGGATCCTGGCGGTGAAGTACGGCTTAAGCTACCGGGACCTCGTAGACGCCTTCCACCCTTACCTAACCCTGGCCGAGGGGGTGCGGCTCGTGGCCCAGGCCCTGGACACCGACCCCCAAAAGCTTTCCTGCTGCGCCTGAGGGGGTGGCCCGGTGGCCTTGAGCTCGTGGTCCGAGGGCCAGAAGTCCGATAAGCAAGAACCACTTCGTCGCCTCACCTCCGCCTCTAAGGCTAGCCGGTGGGGAGGCAGAGGGGAGTAAAGCCCTTTACACCACCCACTTCCCCCGGCGCATGAGGGGAGTGCGGGTCCCGTCCTCGTGGAGCCCGTCCACGTCCACTTCCTCGGAGCCGATCATCCAGTCCACGTGGACGAGGCTCTCGTTCCCGCCCCGCCGCCTGAACTCCTCCCCCGAGGGGCGGCCCTCGAGGTTTTCCGCGTAGGCCTGGCCGAAGGCGATGTGGCTTGCGGCGTTCTCGTCAAAGAGGGTGTCGTAGAAGACGAGGCCCGTTTTGGCGATGGGGTTGTCCGCGGGGACCAGGGCCACCTCCCCCAGGCGCCTCGCCCCTTCGTCCGCGTCCAAGAGCCGCCTCAGCACCTCCTCTCCCTTTTCCGCCCGCACCTCCACGGCGAAGCCCCTTTCAAACCGGGCGAAGATCCCCTCCACCAGGGTGCCCCCCAGGGCCAGGGGGCGGCTTGCCCGCACCACCCCCTCCACCCGCTCCCGGTGGGGAGCGGTGAAGACCTCCTCCGTGGGCAGGTTGGGGTTGCAGAGGCGCCCCTTCTTGGTGGGGGTGGCCCCGCCCTGCCAGAGGTGCCCCTCGGCGAGGCCCACCACGAGGTCGGTTCCCGGCCCCCGGAAGTGGAGGGCGTGGAAGCGGCGCGCGTTCAGGTAGGCCACCTTCTCGTGGAGGAAGCGGTTGTGGGCCTCCCAGGCGGCGATGGGGTCTTCTAGGTCCGCCCGGGTGGCCTGGAAGATGGCCTCCCATAGCCTCCTCACCGCTTCCTCCTCGGGGAGGTCCGGGAAGACCGCCCTCGCCCAGCCGGGGTGGGCGAAGGGGACGATGGTCCAGTTGGTGACGAACTCGGTGATGGCCTCGAGGGCGGGCTTGTAGGCCCGGGCGCCCGCCTGCTGGGCCCTTCCTACCCTCTCCGGGGGAAGCCCCTCAAAGGCCTTCGGGTCGTTCCCGGAGACGGCAAGCCTCGCCGCCCCCTCCCGGAAGGCCTTGGCCATGCCCTCATAGAGCCAGGCGGGGGCCTTCTCCAGCCCCTCTTCCGGCACCAGGGCGAGGCGCTTGCGGGCAAGCTCCTGGTCCCCGTAAAGCGCGGTGAAGAGGCTCGCCCCCTCCCGGTAGGCCTTCTCCGCCAGGAGGCGCACGAAGTCCACGGCCTCTATGGGGGCGGTGGCGATGACCTCCTGCCCCTTTTCCAGATTGAGCCCCACGCGGATGGCGAGCTCGGCGAGCTTCTCCAGGTTCTGCTTGAAGGCGTCCACGCCCCAAGTCTTCGCCTAAAGGGGGCCTTCGTCAAGGCCTGGGGCAGCTTCGGGGCCTGGCGAGAAGCAGGGCGAGGCCCGCGAGGAGAAGGAGGAGGGGGCGGTAGGCCTCGAGGGCCACCCCCAAGGCGGCGAGGGCGAGGAGGTAGCGGAGCATGCCCCCATTCTACCCCGGGACATTCCTCACCCGGGGGAAGGGATAGGGTAGGGGAGAGGTGAAGCCCATGCGCCCCATCACCGTGGACGGCAACGAGGCGGTGGCCCGGGTGGCCTACCGCCTCTCCGAGGTCATCGCCATCTACCCCATCACCCCCAGCAGCCCCATGGCCGAGCTCTCCGACGAGTGGGCCGCCCGGGGGGAGCCCAACCTCTTCGGCCTACCCCCCAAGGTGGTGGAGATGCAGTCGGAAGGGGGGGCCGCCGGGGCGTTGCACGGGGCCTTGCAGGAGGGGGCCCTGGCCACCACCTTCACCGCGAGCCAAGGCCTCCTCCTCATGATCCCCGACATGTACAAGATCGCCGGCCAGGCCCTCCCCGGGGTCATCCACGTGGCCGCCCGGGCCCTGGCCACCCACGCCCTCTCCATCTTCGGGGACCACCAGGACCTCTACGCCGTCCGTCCCACCGGGTGGGCCATCCTGGTCTCGGACTCGGTCCAGGCGGCCCAGGACCTGGCGGCCATCGCCCACGTCTCGGCCCTGAAGGCGAGCCTCCCCTTCCTCCACGCCATGGACGGCTTCCGCACCTCCCACGAGGTGCAGAAGATCCTCCCCCTCTCGGACCGGGAGCTCAAGGCCCTCTTCCCCTACGAGGCCCTGGAGGCCTTTCGCAGGCGAGCCCTCACCCCCGAGGCCCCGGTGATCCGGGGCACGGCGCAGAACCCCGACCACTACTTCCAGAACCGCGAGGCCATCAACCCCTACTACCTGAGGCTTCCCCAGGTGGTGCAGGAGGCCATGGACCGCTTCGCCGGGGTGACGGGCCGGCGCTACCGCCCCTACGAGTACCTGGGCCACCCCGAGGCGGAACGGGTGGTGGTGGTCATGGGCTCGGCCTCCTGGAGCGTGGAGGAGGCGGTGGAGCGCCTCCTCCGCCAGGGGGAACGGGTAGGCATGGTGCGGGTGCGGCTCTACCGGCCCTTCCACGCCGAGGGCTTTCTCGAGGTCCTCCCCCCCACCACGAGGAAGCTCGCCGTCCTGGACCGGGGGAAAGAGCCCGGGGCCGTGGGGGAGCCCCTCTTCCAGGAGGTGGCGGCGGCCCTGGCCCTTAGGGGAGGCGAGGTGCCCGTGGTGGTGGGCGGGCGGTACGGCCTTTCCTCCAAGGAGTTCACCCCCGCCATGGCCCTCGGGGTCTACGAGGAGCTGAAGAAAGAGCGCCCCCGCCACGGCTTCACCGTGGGCATCGTGGACGACCTCACCGGCACGAGCCTCGCCTACCCGGAGGCCGACTTTGAGGACCCGGCCTCGGTGCGGGCCGTCTTCTTCGCCTTGGGCTCGGACGGCACCGTCTCCGCCAACAAGAACACCATCAAGATCATCGGGGAGGAGACCCCCCTTTACGCCCAGGGCTACTTCGTCTACGATTCCAAGAAGTCGGGCTCCCGCACCGTGAGCCACCTGCGCTTCGGCCCCAACCCCCTGAACAAGCCCTACCTGATCCAGAAGGCCAACTTCGTGGGCATCCACCAGTGGGGCTTCTTGGAGCGCTTCCCCATGCTGGAGGTGGCCGAGGAGGGGGCCACGGTTCTCCTCAACAGCCCCTACCCCAAGGAGGAGGTGTGGGAGCGCTTGCCGAGGCCCGTGCAGGAGGCCATCCTCCAAAAAAACCTCAAGGTCTACGTGGTGAACGCCTACGAGCTGGCCCGGAAGGTGGGCCTCCCGGGGCGCATCAACACCATCATGCAGGCGGCCTTCTTCAAGCTCTCCGGCGTCCTTCCCGAGGAGGAGGCCAAGGCCCGCATCAAGAAGGGCATTGAGAAGAGCTACGGCAAGCGGGGGCGCACGGTCTTGGAGCGGAACTTCCAGGCGGTGGACCTGGGCTTTGACGCGGTGGAGGCCCTTCCCGTGCCCGGGCGGGTCACCTCGGAGCGGGAGCTCATCCCCCCCATGGTGGGGGACCCGCCCCCCTTCGTGCGGGAGGTGCTGGGCCCCATCGCCTTGGGCCTTGGGGATGCCCTGCCCGTCTCCCTCTTTCCCCCGGACGGCACCTACCCCACGGGCACCGCCCGGTACGAGAAGCGGGGTATCGCCGAGTTCGTGCCCACCTGGGACCCCGAGGTCTGCGTGCAGTGCGGGAAGTGCGTCCTGGTCTGCCCCCACGCCGTGATCCGGGCCAAGGTGGTGCCGGAGGAGGCCCTCCAAGGGGCTCCAGAGGGCTTTCCCCATCGCAAGGCCATGTGGAAGGAGCTCTCCGGGGAGTTCGTCCTGGCCATCAGCCCCGACGACTGCACGGGGTGCTCCCTCTGCGTGGAGGCCTGCCCGGCCAAGGACAAGCGCAACCCCAGCCGCAAGGCCCTGAACCTGGCTCCCCGCCTCGAGGTCCGGGAGGCCATGAACGCCCACTGGGACTTCTTCCTCTCCCTCCCCGAGACCCCGAGGGCGGGCCTCAAGCTCCACGCGGTGAAGGACGTCCAGCTCCTCCCGCCCCTCTTTGAGTTTCCCGGGGCCTGCGCCGGGTGCGGGGAGACCCCCTACCTGCGCCTCCTCTCCCAGCTCTTCGGCGACCGCCTCATCGTGGCCAACGCCACCGGGTGCAGCTCCATCTACGGGGGGAACCTCCCCACCACCCCCTGGAGCAAAAACCGGGAGGGCCGGGGCCCCGCGTGGGCCAACTCCCTCTTTGAGGACAACGCCGAGTTTGGCCTCGGCATGCGCCTCGCCCTGGACAAGAAGGCGGAGTACGCGAGAAGGCTTCTTCCCGAGTTCCGGGAGGTCCTGGGGGAAGAGCTTCTAAAGAGGCTCCTTCGTGAGGTGGGCCCCGAGGAGGTGGAGGAGCGGAGGAAGGACGTGGCCCGCCTCCAAGAAAGGCTCGCCTCCCTGGAAGACCCCCGGGCCAAGGACCTCCTGGCGGTGGCGGACGCCCTCATCCCCCACTCCGTGTGGATCGTGGGGGGGGACGGCTGGGCCTACGATATCGGCTACGGGGGCTTAGACCACGTCTTGGCTAGCGGGGCCAACGTGAAGGTCCTGGTCCTGGACACCGAGGTCTACTCCAACACCGGGGGCCAGGCCTCCAAGGCCGCGGGCCTGGGGGCGGTGGCCAAGTTCGCCATGGCGGGCAAGCCTACCCCCAAGAAGGACCTGGCCTTCATGGCCATGAGCTACGGCCACGTCTACGTGGCCCAGATCGCCATGGGGGCGAACGACGCCCACACCGTGAGGGCCTTCCTCGAGGCCGAGGCCCACAAGGGCCCCGCCCTCCTCATCGCCTACAGCCACTGCATCGCCCACGGCATCGACATGGCCAAGGGCATGGACCACCAGAGGCTGGCGGAGCGCACCGGCTACTGGCCCCTCTTCCGCTACCTGCCGGGGGAGGGCCTGAGGCTGGACTCCAAGCCCCCCACCCTGCCCCTAAGGGAGTACCTCTACGCCGAGAACCGCTACCGCCTTCTCCTGCAGACCCATCCCGAGGGGGCCGAGGCCTTCTTGCGCCTGGCGGAGGAGGCGGTGCGGGAGCGCTGGGAGCGGCTTATGCGCCTGGCGGCGAGGGAGGCCTTGGCCTGAGGAGGTGACCATGGACCTGAGGACCACCTATCTCGGTTTGGAGCTGGCCCACCCTTTGGTGGCCTCCGCCTCCCCCTTCACGGAGAAGCTGGAGGGCTTCCTGCGCCTGGAGGACGGGGGGGCGGCGGCCATCGTCATGCACTCCTTCTTTGAGGAGCAGGTGACCCTCGAGGAGGAGATGCTGGACCACTACCTCCACTACGGCCACGAGAGCTACGCCGAGGCCCTCTCCTACTTCCCCCGGGCCCACGAGTACCGCCTCACCCCGGACCGCCACCTGGACCTCCTGGCCCGGGCCAAGGAGCGGGTCTCCGTGCCCATCATCGCCAGCCTCAACGGGGTGAGCCGGGGAGGATGGGTGGAGTACGCGAGGCTTCTGGAGGAGGCCGGGGCCGATGCCCTGGAGCTCAACCTCTACTACATCCCCACCGACCCCGCCCTCTCCGGGGCTGAGGTGGAGGCCATGTACCTGGACACCATCCGCGCGGTGGCGGAAAGCGTGAGGGTGCCCGTGGCGGTGAAGGTGGGCCACGCCTTCACCGCCTTCGCCCACTTCGCCAAGCGGGTGGAGGGGACCGGGGCCCGGGCCTTGGTGCTCTTCAACCGCTTTTACCAGCCGGACTTTGACCTGGAAACCCTCTCCGTGGTGCCCACCCTAAGCCTCTCCCGCCCCCACGAGGTCCTGCTCAGGCTCCACTGGGTGGCCCTCCTCTACGGCCGGGTGGACCTGGAGCTCGCCCTCACGGGCGGGGTGCACTCGGGGAAGGAGGCCGCCAAGGCCCTCCTGGCGGGCGCCCAGGTGGCCATGATGACCTCCGCCCTTCTGGAAAGGGGTCCCCGCCACTTCCAGACCGTCCTCTCCGAGCTTCGGGCCTTCATGGAGGAAAAAGGCTACGAGAGCGTGGAGGAGATGCGGGGCGCCATGAGCTACCGAAACGTGGCCGAGCCCGCCGCCTTGGAGCGGGCCAACTACCTCAAGGTTCTGGGCTCGTACCGCCTTCTTCCTTGAGGGCGTAGAAGCCCCTCCCCTGGGCCACCACCGGGCTCCGGTGCCAGCGGGCCAGGGCGGAGAGGCGGATCTTGGCGATCTTTTCCGGCTCCCGCACCGCCTCCCAAAGGCCCATCTCCTTGAGGCGGCGGCCGATCTCCGTGTAGTGGAGGGGGTGCCCTTCGGCCTTCAGGAGGGCCACCACGGTCTTGCGGAAGCGGTCCGGCCTCGGCATGGCTTGGCCCCCAGTGTACGCGTATAGTAGGGCCATGAGGAACCAGGAGCTGGCCCGGATCTTTGAGGAGATCGGGCTCATGAGCGAGTTCCTGGGGGACAACCCCTTCAGGGTCCGGGCCTACCACCAGGCGGCCCGGACCCTCTACGACCTGGACACCCCCATAGAGGAGATCGCCGAAAAGGGCAAGGAGGCCCTCCTGGAGCTTCCCGGGATCGGACCCGACCTCGCGGAAAAGATCCTGGAGTTCTTGAGCACGGGCAGGGTCAAGAAGCACGAGGAGCTTTCCCAAAAGGTCCCCCGGGGAGTCCTCGCCGTCATGGAGGTGCCCGGGGTGGGGCCGAAGACCGCCCGCCTCCTCTACGAGGCCTTGGGCATAGACTCCCTGGAGAAGCTCGAGGAGGCCCTGGACCGGGGGGAGCTCACCCGGCTTAAGGGCTTCGGCCCCAAGAAGGCGGAGCGCATCCGGGAAGGCCTCGCCCTCGCCCAGGCGGCGGGGAAGAGGAGGCCCCTTGGGGCGGTGCTCTCCCTGGCGCGGGACCTCCTCGCGGGCCTAAGGAGCCTCCCCGGGGTGGAGAAGGCGGAGCTCTGCGGCTCGGCGAGGCGGTACAAGGACACCGTGGGGGACCTGGACTTTTTGGTGGCGAGCCGGGAGGGCGAGCGGGTGGTGGCGGGCTTCGTGGGCCTTCCCCAGGTGAAGGAGGTCTACGCCAAGGGGAAGGAGCGGGCCACGGTCTTCCTGAAAAACGGCCTCCAGGTGGACCTAAGGGTGGTCCCGCCGGAAAGCTATGGGGCGGGCCTCCAGTACCTCACGGGGAGCAAGGACCACTCCATCAAGCTCAGGGCCCTCGCCCAGGAGAAGGGCCTGAAGCTTTCCGAGTACGGGGTCTTCCGGGGGGAGAAGCGCATCGCCGGGGAGACGGAGGAGGAGGTCTACGCCGCCCTCGGCCTCCCCTGGATCCCGCCCCCCTTGAGGGAGGACCGGGGGGAGGTGGAGGCCGCCTTGGAGGGAAGGCTTCCCAGGCTCATAGCGCTTTCCCAGGTGAAAGGGGACCTCCAGGTCCACTCCACCTACTCCGACGGGAAAAACACCCTGGAGGAGCTCTGGGAGGCGGCGAAGGCCCTGGGCTACCGCTACCTCGCCGTGACCGACCACTCGCCGGCGGTGCGGGTGGCCGGGGGGCCCTCCCCCGAGGAGGCCCTGAAGCGCATAGAGGCCATCCGCCGCTTCAACGAGACCCACGGGCCCCCCTACCTCCTCGCGGGGGCCGAGGTGGACATCCACCCGGACGGCACCCTGGACTACCCGGACTGGGTCCTAAGGGAGCTGGACCTGGTCTTGGTCTCCATTCACTCCCGCTTCAACCTCTCCAAGGCCGACCAGACGAGGCGCCTCCTCAAGGCCCTGGAGAACCCCCTCGTCCACGTCCTCGCCCACCCCACGGCGAGGCTTTTGGGGCGGCGCGCCCCCATTGAGGCCGACTGGGACGCTATTTTCCAAAAGGCCAAGGAAAAGGGCGTGGCGGTGGAGATCGACGGCTACTACGACCGCATGGACCTCCCCGACGACCTGGCCCGGATGGCCTACGGGATGGGGCTTTGGGTGAGCCTCTCCACCGACGCCCACCAGGTGGACCACCTCCGCTTCATGGAGCTCGCCGTGGGCACGGCCCAAAGGGCCTGGATCGGCCCCGAGCGGGTCCTCAACACCTTGGACTACGAGGACCTCCTGGCCCGGCTCAAAGCCCGGCGAGGCGTTTAGCCTCCTTCAGGACCTCCAGGAACATCTCCCGGGTGAGCTTTCCGGTCTGGGTGTTCTGCCGGGAGACGTGGTAGCTCGCGAGGAGGTGCCTTCCCCCGGGAAGGGGGTAGTGGGCCCCGTGGCGGAAGGGGTGGGCGCTCTTCCGAAGGCCGAAGTGGGCGAGGAGGGCCTCGAGGGCCACCCTCCCCAGGGCCAGGTAGACCCGCACCCCGGGGAGGAGGCCGAGCTCCACCTCCGTCCAGCGGGCGCAGGTGCGGATTTCCTCGGGGGTGGGCTTGTTCTTGGGCGGGGCGCAGCGCACCGCCGCGGTGAGGTAGACCCCGTGGAGCCTCAGGTCGTCGCCGGGAAGGCTTTCCGGTTTGTTGGATAAACCCGCCTCGTAGAGCAGGGGGTAGAGGAAGGCCCCGGAGGCGTCCCCGGTGAAGGGGCGGCCCGTGCGGTTGGAGCCGTGGGCCCCGGGGGCGAGGCCGAAGAGGAGGATCCGGGCCTTAGGGTCCCCGAAGCCCGGCACCGGCTTCGCCCAGTAGGGCTCGCCCCGGAAGGCCCGCTTCTTGCCCGCTACCCCTTCCCGCCAGGCCACGAGGCGGGGGCAGAGGCGGCAGGCGGCGAGTTCCTCGCGGAAGGCCTCGAGGTCCATCACAGGGGGATGTTGTCGTGCTTCTTCCTGGGCCTCTCCTCCTGCTTGTCCCAGAGCATCCTCAGGTGCCGGTAGAGGACGCGCCGGGTGTCCTTGGGGTCAATGACGTCGTCAATGTAGCCCCGGGCCGCCGCCACCCAGGGGTTGTCAAAGGCCAGGCGGTACTCCTCAATCTTCCTCCTCCGGGTCTCCTCGGGGTTCGGGGAGGACTGGATCTCCTTGCGGTAGATGATGTTCGCCGCTCCCTCGGCCCCCATCACCGCCACCGCCGCCGTGGGCCAGGCCAGGACCACGTCCGCCCCCATGTCCTTGGAGTTCATGGCGAGGTAGGCCCCCCCGTAGGCCTTGCGGGCGATGAGGGTGATCTTGGGGACCGTGGCCTCGGCGTAGGCGAAGAGCATCTTGGCCCCGTGGCGGATGATGCCCCCGTGCTCCTGGGCCACCCCGGGCAGGAAGCCCGTCACGTCCACCAGGGTGAGGAGGGGGATCCCGAAGGCGTCCATGGTGCGGATGAAGCGGGCCGCCTTGTCGGAGGCGTTGATGTCCAGGGCTCCGGCCATGAAGCGGGGGTTGTTGGCGATGACCCCCACGGGGTACCCTCCGAGCCGCCCCAGGCCCACGATGAGGTTGCGGGCGAAGCGGGGCTGGAGCTCCAGAAACTCCCCGTCGTCCAGGAGGGTGCGGATCACCTGGTGCATGTTGTAGGGCCTTTTGGCGTCGGGGTGGACGAGGTCCAAAAGCTCCGGGGTGGGGCGGAAGGGGTCGTCCTTGGGCTCCAAAACCGGGGGCTTTTCCCGGCTGTTTTGGGGGAGGTAGGAGAGGAGCTTCTTGATGAGGTCCAGGACCTCCTGGTCGTCCTTCCCCTCCAGGTGGGCCACCCCGCTTTTTTCCATGTGGACGTCGGCCCCCCCGAGCTCCTCAAAGCCCACCTCCTCCTTGGTGACGCTCTTGATCACCTCGGGCCCGGTGATGAACATGTAGCTCGTCCCCCGGCTCATGAGGATAAAGTCGGTCATGGCGGGGCTGTAGACCGCGCCCCCGGCGCAGGGCCCCAGGATGGCGGAGATCTGGGGCACCACCCCGGAGTAAATGGCGTTCCGGTAGAAGACCTCCCCGTAGCCCGAGAGGCTGTCCACCCCCTCCTGGATCCGGGCCCCCGCCGAGTCGTTGAGGCCCACGATGGGGGCCCCCACCTTGGCCGCGAGGTCCATGAGGCTCGCGATCTTGCGCCCGTGCATCTTGCCCAAGGAGCCCCCGAGCACGGTGAAGTCCTGGCTGAAGACGAAGACGAGCCTCCCCCCGATGGTGCCGTAGCCCGTCACCACCCCGTCCGCGGGGGCCTCGAGGCCCTCCATGAGCCCGGTCTCCAGGTGCTCGGCGAAGGGCATGAGCTCCACGAAGCTTCCCGGGTCCAGGAGGTAGTCTATTCGCTCCCTCGCCGTGAGTTTGCCCTGCTGGTGCTGCTTCCTTATGCGCTCCTCGCCCCCTCCCAGGAGCACCTTCTTGCGCCGCTCCTCCAGCTCCGCCAAAAGCTCGTCCAGGATGAGACGGGCGTTGTCGGCCATAGGTGAGGGCATGATACAATGCCCTTGGGCCCAGAGGGAAGCCCGGGCCTTAAGAGAAAGGAGGTGTTCCATGAAAAGGTGGTTTTACGCCCTTGTGGCCCTTGCGGTTCTGGTGCTCTTGGGCTGGGGGGGTTACCGGGCCTACGCCTCCTACCAAGGCCTGGCGGCCCGGGTGGCCCTTCTGGAGGCCAAGGTCCGGGCCCAAGAGGAAGCGTTAAGGGCCCTTTCCGATCGGCTTTCCCGGGTGGAAGGGGAGGTCTTCAAGGCGCCGAGCCCGCCCCTTTCCCTGCCCGAGGTGCCCCCGCCCCAGGGGGCCCCGGCCTGGCCCTATGCGGTGGGGCTTCTGGTGGCGCTTCTCCTCCTCTACCTGGTCCTCCGCCTGGTGCGGCAGACGGGCCAGGGGTCTAAGGAGCAGGCGCCCCCTTCCGAGGGGGAGGGCGGCCCGCCCCAGGGCTGAGGCCGCCCCCTGAGGTTGGGCCTTCAGTCCTTCAGCTTTTTCACCGCCTCAATGAGGGCGGGAAGCACCTGGTGCACGTCCCCCACGATGCCGTAGTCGGCGTGCTTGAAGATGGGGGCCTCGGGGTCCTTGTTCACCGCCACGACGTACTTGCTCTTGTTCATGCCCGCGAGGTGCTGCACCGCCCCGGATACCCCCAGGGCGATGTAGAGGGAGGGCTGGACGGTCTTGCCGGTTTGCCCCACCTGCTCGGCGTAGGGGCGCCAGCCCGCGTCCACCACCGCCCGCGTGGCCCCCACCGCGCCCCCGAGGAGGGCGGCGAGCTCCTCCACCTTCTTAAAGGCCTCCGCGCTCCCCAGGCCCCGGCCCCCCGTGACCACCACGTCCGCCTCGGTGAGGGAGACCCCTTTCCTTTCCTCCTGGAGGCGCTCCAGCACCTCCACCGTGGGCACCTCGGGCACGGAGAGGGCCACCACCTCGGCCTCCCCCGAAAGGGGTTCGGCCAGGGGCGTGGTGTTGGGCTTCACCGTGAGGACCACGGGGAGGGAGGCCCGCACCCGCTCCGTGACCCGGTTCAGGTAGGCGTAGCGGGTGGCGTGGACCTCGCCCTCTTCCACGCGGGACTCGAGGGTGTCCTCAAGAAGCCCCGCCTTCAGGGCGTAGGCCACCCGGGCGAGGTAGGTGCGGCTCTGCCTCGAGGAGGGGGCCACCACCGCCTTGGCCCCCGCGGCCTCGGCGGCCTTGAGCACCCCGGCCGCCCACTTCTCGGCGGTGTAGGGGCCTAGGGTGGCGGTGTAGAGGACCTCCACGTGCTTGCGGGCTTCCTCCACGGGGGCCTTCTCCTCGGCGAGGAGAACGCCGGCCACCTTCCCCCCCAGGGCCTGGGCCAGGTCCCTGGCCCGGGTGAGGGCCTCGAGGCTTCCCTTCCTGAGCCGCTTTCCGTCGTGGTCCAAGACTACGAGCACCATTAGGCACCTCCTAGATGACCTTGGCCTCCTCGTGGAGGAGCCGCACCAGCTCTTCCGCCGCCGCTACGGGATCCTTGCCGTCCAGGATCTTGCCGAGCCTGGACTTCTCCTGGATCTCCTCGGAAAGGAGGACGACCTTGGGGGCAAGGCTGGCCTGGACCTTCCGGATCTCCTTCTTCTTGGCCTTCATGATCCCGGGCAGGGTGGGGTAGCGGGGCTCGTTCAGGCCCTGCTGGGTGGTGAAGAGGGCGGGAAGCCTCACCCGCACCCACTCCGCCCCCTCGTCCAGGTCGTGCTTGGCCTTGGCCGTTTCCCCCTCCAGCTCCAAGGCGGTGGTCCAGGCCACCACCGGCACCCCCAGGGCCTCCGCCAGGGCGCCCCCAAGGGCCTGGCTGTCCCAGTCCGCCTGCTGCCCCCCGGTGAGGACCAGGGTGGGGGCCTCCTCCTTGAGCACCTCCGCCAGGGCCTCGGCCACGGCCACGGGGTCGGCGTAGCCCTCGTAGACCACGTGGACCCCCCGGTCCATCCCCATGGCCAAGGCGGTGCGGATGGCCTCCTCGGTGCGCTCGGGGCCGAAGCCCACCACCACCGCCTCCCCGCCGTGCTTCTCCTTGAGGCGGAGGGCCTCCTCCACCGCGTACTCGTCCATCTGGTCCAGGATCATCGTGGCCCCGGAGAGGTCCACCCGGTCCCCCTGGACCTTGAGCCTGCTCTCGCCGTCGGGCACCTGCCGGATCACCGCCACGAACTTCATCCCTCACCTCCCTCACTCCGCCAGGATGTGCCTGGCGATGATGAGCCTCTGGATCTCGTTGGTCCCCTCGTAGATCTGGTTGAGCTTCACGTCCCTGAGGAGCTTTTCCACGGGGAACTCCCGCACGTAGCCGTAGCCGCCGTGGATCTGGATGGCCTGGTTGGCCGCCTCAAAGGCGATCTCCGAGGCGTAGGCCTTGGCGATGGCGCTGGCGTGGGCATGGGGGAGGCCTTGGTCTGCGAGCCAGGCGGCGTAGTAGGTGTACACGCGGGCGGTCTCAATGCCGATGAGCATGTCGGCGAGCTTGAACTGGACGGCCTGGAAGCCCGCGATGGGCTGGCCGAAGGCCTGCCGTTCCTTGGCGTACTTCCTGGCCTCGTCCAAAGCCCGCCTCGCCACCCCCACGCTCCCCGCGGCCACGGGGATGCGGGTCTTGTTCAGGGTCTGCATGGCGATCTTAAAGCCCTCCCCTTCCTCCCCCAGGCGGTTTTCCACGGGCACCTTCACGTCCTCAAAGACGAGCTCGTAGGTGCCGCTGGCCCTTTGGCCCATCTTCCCGTGGATCTTGATGGCCTTGAAGCCGGGGGTGCCCCTCTCCACCACCAGGGCCACCACCCCCTTGTGGCGGAGCTCGGGGTTCAGCGTGGCGAAGACCACCACCCACTCCGCCTCTCCCCCGTTAGAGATCCACATCTTGGTGCCGTTCAAGATGTAGTGGTCCCCCTGGTGGATGGCCCTGGTCTTCAAGGCGGCGGCGTCGGAGCCGTTTCCGGGCTCCGAGAGGGCGAAGGCGGCGAGGGCGGGCTTCTTGGTGAGGGGCCTTAGGAAGCGCTCCTTCTGCTCCTCCGTCCCTGCGAGGAGCACCGGGGTGATGCCCAGGTCGCTCGCCATGGGGATGGTGTAGATGCCCATGCAGGCGTAGGCGAGCTCCTCCCCCACAATCACCTCGTCCAGCATCTTGAGCCCCATCCCCCCGTAGGCCTCCGGGATGATGGCGTTCAGGAGGCCCACCTCGTGGAGCTTCTCTATGACGGGCCAGGGGACCTCCTCCTTCTCGTCGTACTCCCGGGCCACGGGGAGGATGACCTCCTTGGCGAAGCGCCGGGCCAGGGCCTGGAGCTGCCTTTGCTCCTCCGTGAGGCTGAAGTCTATGGGCATACCGCACCTCCGGGGGCCAGGGGGCCCACTCTTTGACCCAGTCTAAGATTTTGCCCCGTCCCTGGCAACCCAGGCCCCATGCTACCATTGGGGCAAGATGCGGCTTGTGGGGCAGATGGAGGTCCTGGCCCGCTTCCAACGGGCGCTTTTAAAGGACCTCGAGCCCACCCAGCTCCTGCGCAACTTCCTGGAGGTGGCCACGGAGGAGGGGGTGGAGCGGGCGGCCCTCTTCCTCTACCACCCCGAAAGGCGGGAGCTCGTGGGGGAGGTGGCCTCGGGGCAGGGGCGGCACCACACGGTCTCGGCCATCGCCCTTCCGCTCTACGCCCGCGGCCCCATCCAGGAGGCCTTCTTCGCCGAGGGCCCGGTGAGGCTCAAGGAGGAGTGGCTCCTTCCCGTGGTGGGGGAGGAGGCCCGCTTCTGCTGGGCCGACCCCGAAAGGCGGTGCACGGAGCGCCCCCGGGCCACGCGGGAGAACCGCCCCGTGGTCTGCCCCTCCTGCCCGCACTTCGCGGCCAAGGGGGTGCTGAGCCTCGAGGGCGTCCCCCAGGGCCTCGTGCCCTTCCTCCCCCTCCTCTCCCAGCTCACGGCCCTGGCCTTGAAGAACGGGGAGCTCCTGAGGGAGCGGGACGAGGCCTTAAGGCGGCTTTCCCGGCACTCGGAGGCCCTCTGGCACGTCACCGCCCTCGCCCGGGAGGTGGCGAGGCTTCTAGAGCCCGGGGCGGTCCTCGAGGCCCTGGCCCGCGCCCTGGCCGAGCGCTTCGGCTTCTTCCGGGTCACCGTGGCCCTCGCCCGGGAGGGCCTCTTGGAGGGGTACCTCACCGTGCGGGGCCGAGAGGTGTTCTGGACGGAGGGGCGGAGCCGGATCCGCCTTCCCATCGCCTCCTCCCCCGACCCCATGGCCCGGGCGGCCCGGGAGCGGCAGAGCCTCCTGGTGCCCCGGGAGGCCCTGCCCGAGGGGGTGAGGGAGGGGGTGGGTCCCAGCGTGGCCTACCTGCCGGTGGTGGCGGAGGAGGAGCTCCTCGGGGTGCTGGCGGTGGACCACGGCCCCGGGGGGCCGCCCGTGGCCGAGGAGGAGGTGCGCCACCTGGAGCTTGCGGTGAGCGCCGCCGGGGTGGCCCTGCAGAACGCCCGGCTTTTCCGGGAGAAGACCCGGCTCTCCCTGGCCCTGGCGGCGGAGCGGGAGCGCCTCACCCAGGTCCTGGAGGAGCTTCCCGATGGGGTGGTGGTCCTCTTCGGGGAGCGGGGCTTCGCCAACGCCCGGGCCCGGGAGGCCCTGGGCTTGGGGCCGGAGGTGGCCCTGGAGGACCTGCCCGCCGCCCTGGCCCCGGCCCTGGAGGGAGGGAGGATGGAGCTCGCCCTTGGGGGGCGGGCCTTCAGCGTGCGGGGGCGCAGGGCCGGGGAGGTGGCGATCCTGGTCCTCCACGACATCACCGAGCGGGCCCGGGTGGAGCGGGCCCTGAGGGAGCAGGCGGCCTTCACCCAGGCCCTGGTGGACCTGGCCCAGGAGGCCCTCAGGCGGGAGAGCCTAAGGGCCCTTGGGGAGGCGGTGGTGACCCGCCTGAAGGAGCTCTTCGCCGCGGAGGAGGGGCTTTTGGTCTCGGTGGAGGGGGGGAAGGAGGAGGTGGTCTTCGCCACCTGCGCCCTCCCCGAGGGCCTGCCCCGGCCCAACCTCCTGGAAAGGGCCCTCGCCCAAGAGGCCCCCTTGGGGGTGGAGGTCCTCACGGCCGAGGACTGCGCCCTGGCCGGGGCTTTGGGCCTGGGAAGCGCCCTGGTGGTGCCCTTCCGCGCCCGGGGATTCCGGGGGGTCCTCCTCCTCGGGTACCGGGCCTCTCGGCGCTTCTCCGAGCGGCTCCTCGCCCGCCTTGCCCAGGTGGCCACCCTCCTTGCCCTCGTTCTGGAGAAGACCCGGTTCCTGGAGCTTCTTGAGGCGGAGGAGGCCCGCCTCCTGGCCCTCCTGGAGCACTACCAGGACGTGGTGTGCGTCCTGGACCAGGACGGGGGGTTCCGCTTTGTTAGCCCCAGCGTGTGGAGCGTTCTCGGCTACGAGCCCCAGGGCCTCGGGCGGGCCTGGGACCTCGTCCACCCCGGGGACCTGCCCCAGGCCCAGGCCTTTTTCCAGGAGCTCCTGGCCCAGCCGGGCTCCACCCTCTCCGGGGAGTTTAGGGTCCTGCACAGGGACGGCACCCCCATTCCCGTGGAGGCCTGGGGCCGGAACCTCCTCCAGGACCCCAGGGTGGGGGGCGTCGTGGTGGACCTCCGGGACCTGAGGCCGAGGCTCGAGGCCGAGCGGGTCAAGGGGGAGTTCATCGCCGCCGTTTCCCACGAGCTCCGCACCCCCCTGGCGGTGATCATGGGCCTGGCGGAGCTCCTCAAGGAGGAGCCCCTCTCGCCTTCGGCCCAGGAGTCCCTGGACCTCATCCTGGAGAGCGCCTTCCGCCTCAAGACCATGGTGGACAACCTCCTGGACACGAGCCGCCTCGAGGCCGGCCGCTTTGAGGTGGTGCGGCGGCCCGTGAACCTCAAGCCCCTCCTCCTGGACCTGGCGCGGAGCTTCCAGGGGGTGGCCCGGCTTTCCGGGGTGGACTTCCAGGTGGAGGTGGAGGAGCTTCCCCTCCTGGAGGCCGACCCGGATCGGGTGGCCCAGGTGGTGGGCAACCTCCTCTCCAACGCCTTCAAGTTCACCCCATCCGGGGGCGCGGTGCGGCTTTCCGCCTGGCAGGCGGGGGAGGAGGTGGCGATAGAGGTGCGGGACACGGGCCCGGGCATCCCCAAGGAGGAGCTTCCCAAGCTCTTCCAGCGCTTCGCCCGGGCGGAGAACGCCCGGGCCCGGGGCGTGTCCGGTACCGGCCTTGGGCTTTTCATCTCCAAGCACATCGTGGAGGCCCACGGGGGGCGGATAGAGGTGGAGAGCGAGGAGGGGAAGGGAAGCCTCTTCCGGGTTATCCTACCCCTATATGGCCCGCATCCTTCTGGTTGAGGACGAGCCCCTGGTGGCCCACATGGTGCGCCGCCTCCTGGAGCGGGCCGGCCACCAAGTGGACTGGGCCCCTTCCGGCCAAAAGGCCCTGGAGCGCTTCGGGGAAGGGTACGACCTCGTGATCTGCGACCTGGTGATGCCGGGCCTTTCGGGCCTCGAGGTGATCCGCCAGGTCCGGGCCAGAAGCCCCATTCCCGTCCTGGCCCTTTCCGCCAGCGTCTCGGCCCGAAGCCAGGAGGAGGCCCTTAAGGCCGGGGCCCAGGCCTTCCTGGGCAAGCCCTTTGAGGGCCAGACCCTTCTCGCCCAGGTGGAGAGGCTTGTGGGGGGCTAAGCCCCATCCTCTATAGTGGAAGGGGAGGTCCTATGAGGCGGCGGAGTTTCCTCAAGCGGGTGGGGGTGGGCTTGGCGGCGAGCCTCGCCTACTCCGTCTTTGCCCAGGCGGCTCCACAGGTGCGCTGGCGGCTCGTTTCCAGCTATCCCAGAAGCCTGGACACCCTCTTCGGCGGGGCCGAGGACCTGGCCAGGAGGGTTTCCGAGCTGACGGGGGGCCGGTTCCAGATCCGGGTCTTCCAGGCGGGGGAGATCGTGCCCGGGGCCCAGGTGCTGGACGCCGTCCAGGGGGGCACGGTGGAGGCCGGGCACACCTACGGTCCCTTTTACGTGGGCAAGAACCCGGCCCTGGCCTTTGACGGGGGCGTGCCCTTCGGCATGACCTACCGCCAGCACAACGCCTGGATGCTCTTCGGCGGGGGGCTAGATCTCCTCAGGCAGGTCTACGCCGACTTCGGGGTGGTTCAGTTCCCCGGGGGCAACACCGGGGCCCAGATGGGGGGCTGGTTCCGCAAGGAGATCAAGACCCTTTCGGACCTCAAGGGCCTAAGGATGCGCATTCCCGGCCTCGGGGGCCTGGTGATGGGCCGGCTCGGGGTGGTGCCCCAGACCCTGGCGGCGGGGGACATCTACCCCGCCTTGGAGCGGGGGACCATTGACGCCACGGAGTTCTCCGGCCCCTACGACGACGAGAAGCTCGGCTTCTACAAGGTGGCCCGCTACTACTACTACCCCTCCTTCTGGGAGCCCAGCGCCCAGCTCTCCTTCCTGGTGGGGCAGAAGGCGTGGCAGGGGCTTCCCAAGGAGTTCCAGGAGGCCTTCCAGGTGGCGGCGGCCGAGGTCAACCTCACCATGATGGCCAAGTACGATGCCCAAAACCCCAAGGCCCTGGAGCGCCTTCTGAGGGCGGGGGTGCGCCTCAGGCGTTGGCCCGGCGAGATCATGAAAAAGGCCCTGGAGGAGGCCCAGGCCCTTTACGAGGAGCAGGCGGCCAAGGACGCCACCTACAAGAAGGTCTACACCGCCTACTGGGCCTTCCGGAGCGAGCTTTTCCGCTGGTTCGCCGTGGCCGAGCTGGGCTACGAGGCCTTTGCCCTTCCCGCCTCCTAAGGGGCTACACCTTAGTTTCGCGACAGCTTTTGGGAGCTCCCGCTCTGGCGGCAGCCAGAGCGGGGTACTTAGTCGGCCTTTTCCAGGCGCACGGCGCTCACCTTGTACTCGGGGATGCGGCTCACCGGGTCCAGGGCATTCAGGGTGAGGCGGTTGGCGGGAGCCTCGGCGAAGTGGAAGGGGGCGTAGACCACCCCTTCCGGGGTGCGGTCCGTGACCCAGGCCTTGGCCAGAATCCGCCCCCTGCGGCTCACCACGTAGACGGGGTCCCCGTCCTCTAGGCCCAGGCGCTTTGCGTCCTGGGGGTTTACCTCCACCCGCATCTCCGGATAGGCCTCGTTGAGGCGGCTGTTGCGGCTTAGGGTTCCCCCGTGCCAGTGAAAGAGGACCCGGCCCGTGGAGAGGGTGAGGGGGAAGTCCTGGGAAGGGGTTTCCGCCGGGGGCGCGTAGGGGGCGGGGAAGAAGCGGGCCCGGCCCGTGGGGGTGTTGAAGCGCTCCCGGAAGAGGACGCCCTCCCCAGGGTGGTCCTCCTCCGGGCAGGGCCAGCGCACCCCCTCTCCTTCAAGCCGCGCGTAGGAGATGCCCCCCACCATCTCCGGCACCGCCCGGCGGATCTCCTCCCAGACGCTCTCGGGGTCGGGGTGCTCCCGCCAGGGGCGGCCCAGGGCCCGGGCGAGGCGCCTTCCCAGCTCCTCGGTGATCCACCAGTCGGGCCGGGCCTCCCCCGGGGGGTCCAGGAGCTTTCGCACCCGCTGGACCCGGCGGTCGGTGTTGGTGAAGGTGCCGTCCTTTTCCAAAAAGCTCGCCGCCGGCAGGATGACGTCGGCGAAGGGGGTGGTCTCGTTCTCCAGGATGTCCTGGACCACCAGGAAGGGGAGGGCCTGAAGCTTCGCCTTCACGTGGTCCTGGTAAGGCTCGCTGGTCACGGGGTCCTCGCCCACCAGGTAGATGGCCTGGACCTTAGGGATGGCCTCAAAGACCTCGGTCATGCGCAGGCCGGGCGTTTCCGGTAGGGGAACCCCCCAGAAGGCCTCAAACCTCCTCCTTACGGCCTCCTCCGCCACCTTCAGGTAGCCCGGGTAGACGTCGGGCAAGCCCCCCATGTCCCCGGCCCCCTGCACGTTGTTCTGGCCCCGCAAGGGGTTGAGCCCCGCTCCCTCCTTGCCCACCTTCCCCGTGAGGAGGGCGAGGTTGACCAGGGCCTGGGCGGTGGCCGTGCCCTTGGTGTGCTGGGTCACCCCCATGGCCCAGTAGGCCCCGGCCCTCTCCGTGGTGGCGTAAAGGCGGGCGGCCTCGGCGATCTTTTCCTTGGGGACGCCCGTCACCTCCTGGGCGGCCTCGAGGGTGTACCCCTCCAGGGAAGCCCGCCACGCCTCAAACCCCTCGGTCCGGGCCTCCACGTAGGGGCGGTCCCACAGGCCTTCCTCCAGGATGTGGCGGGCCATGGCGTTCAGGAGGAAGACGTCGGTCCCCGGGCGCACCCGGAGCCAGAGGGTGGCGGCCTCGGCCATGCCCGTGTACCGGGGGTCCACCACGATCATCCCGGCCCCCTGCCGCACCCGCTTCTTGATCATGGCGGCGATGACCGGGTGGGTCTCGGTGGTGTTGGAGCCCACCACCAGGAAGAGGTCCGTCTTCGGGATGTCCTCCAGGGGATTGGTCATGCTGGCCCCACCCAAGGAGCGGCTTAAGGCGGCGGTGGAGGAGGAGTGGCAGAGCCGGGAACAGTGGTCCACGTTGTGGGTGGAAAGAAGCGTCCGGGCCAGCTTCTGGGCCAGGTAGACCTCCTCGTTGGTGGTCTTGGCCGAGGGGAAGACGGCGATGGCCTCCGGCCCCGCCTGCTCCAGAACCTGGAGGAGCCTCTTTGCCACCAGGTCCAGGGCCTCCTCCCAGCTCGCCCGGCGCAAGGGGGCTCCCTTCTTGTCCCGCACCATGGGGTAGAGGAGGCGCTTCCCTGAGAAGGGGAAGTCCAGGCCGAAGCGGCCCTTGACGCAGAGGGTCCCGTGGTTGGGGGGGATGTCCGGGGCCAGGACCCGGACCACCCGGCCCTCCCGGATCTCGGGTTCCACCTGGCAGCCCACGCCGCAGTAGGGGCACGTGGTGCGCATCATCCCACCTCCAGGGCCAGGGGCCTCAGGGCCCCCGTGGGGCAGACCTGGACGCAGTTGCCGCAGAAGACGCACGGGGTCTCGGGGAGGGGGCGGCCCAGGGGGGTGGTGGGGTGGGCGAGGAGGCCGCGGCCCTCCCAGGTCAGGGCGTAGACCCCCATGATCCCGTCCCCGCAGGCGTCCACGCAGCGGCGGCAGTTCACGCACCTGGCGTAGTCCCGGAGGAAAAAGGGGTTGTCCCGGAGGGCCTCCCGTTCCTTCCGCCCCGCCACCTCCCCCCAGCGCCCGGGGTCCGCCCCGTACCGCGCAAGGAGGGCCTGGAGGTCCGGGGCCAAGGAGAGGTCGGTGGTGAGAGCAAGCCACTCCAGAAGGGTCTTGCGGTAGGTCCGAAGCTCCTCGGTCTCCGTGCGCACCTCCATGCCTTCCTGGGCCCGGGTGGCGCAGGCGGGCAGAAGGCGCCCGTCGGCCTCCACCAGGCAGAGGCGGCAGAGCCCCTGGGTCTCCGTGTGGGGGTGGTGGCAGAGGGTGGGGACCTCGGCCACCTCCAGAAGGAGGGCTCCCTCCCTGGCCTCCACTTCCTTCCCGTCTACCTTAAGCCGCACCTTCCACCTCCAAAAGGCTCTGATAGGCCCAGTAGGCGCTCTGTCCCAGGCCGCAGAGGCTTCCCTTGAGGGTGCGGGCAAGGTCCTCTAGAAGCGCTTTGTCCCGCTCCCTTCGCCTTACCATCTCCGCCTGCACCGCCGTGCCCAAGGGGCAGGGGAAGCACTTGCCGCAGGACTCCTCTTGGAAGAAGTGGGCGAGGCCCAGGAGGACCTCCCAGAGGTCCGCCTCCTGCCCAAAGGCCACCACCGCCCCCGCCCCCAGGGGGAGCCTTTCCCTATAGCGCAAGGGGAAGGCGAAGTCCCGGGTGAAGACCCCGGCGGCCCCGCCCAGGAGGGCGGCCTTCAGGGCTGAGGGCTCACCCCCCGCCCGGCGCAGGGCCTCCCCCAAGGGGGTGCCCAGGGGGAGCTCGTAGAGGCCGGGCTCGGCCACCTCTCCGCTTAGGGAAAAGAGCTTGGGCTCCTCCCTTCGCCAGGCTTCGGGGCCTTCCCTCAGGATCAGGGGGAGGTTGGCCAGGGTCTCCACGTTCTGCACCAGGGTGGGCCTTCCCCAAAGCCCCCGTTCCACCGGGAAGGGGGGCTTCAGGCGGGGCTCGGCCCGTCTGCCCTCCATGGACTCGAGGAGGGCGGTTTCTTCCCCGCAGATGTAAAGGCCCCCGCTCCGGAAGACCTCGGTGGGGACGGGAAGGAGCCCCGCCTCTCCCAGTTCCCCGATGGCCCTTTCCAGGCCCAGTATCGCCGCCTCAAACTCCTCCCGCACGTAGAGGTAGACCCGGCTTGCCCCCACGGCCAAGGCCGAGAGGAGGGCCCCTTCCAGGACCAGGAAGGGGTGGTGCTCCAGGAGGAAGCGGTCCTTGAAGTTCCCGGGTTCGGACTCGTCGGCGTTCGCCACCAGGTATTTGGGGGGCTCCCCCTGGGCCACGGCCCGCATCTTCACGTGGGTGGGGAAGGCCGCCCCGCCCCGGCCCAAAAGCCCCGCCTCCTCCACCGCCCTTAGGACCCTTTCTGGGGTAAGCTGGCCCGCTTCCCAGGCCCTAAGCCAGGAGAAACCCCCCAGGGCCCGGTGCTGGGAAAGGCTCAGGATGGGCTCCGGGGGGATGAGCCGCCTTCCCCGGCCCAGGGCGAAGGGGAGGCGGAACTCCCGGAAGGACACCCACCCCCCACCCCACTCCAAAAAGCGCCCCTCGGGGGTGAAGCGGAGGTAGATGGGGGAGAGGGCCTCGAGGCCCAAGGGGGGATGGGTGCCGTCCGCCCTTTCCAAAAGCCCGGGGAAGCCCCGGGACCGGGCCACGGGATCGTCCACCAGAAGCCTTCCCTGGGGAAGGCCCCGGTACCGGGGGTAGTAGCGCACCACCCCCCAGGCCTGGGCCAGGGGCACCCCGGCCAGGCGGGCGGCTTCCGCCACCTTTTCCTCCGTGAGGGGCAGGCGGGCGTCCAGGAGGGGGAGGAGGCTGGGTTTTTCCATGCCTCCAGCTTATCCCTAAAGGATGCGTAGCCCGGGGAAGCGGGAAAGGAGGGCCTTTCGGAAGGCTTCGTACCGGCCTTCCTCCAGGAGGGCCACCACCGCCCCCCCGAACCCCGCCCCCGTGAGCTTGGCCCCGAGGGCCCCGGCCCCTAGGGCCTCCTCCACCAGCTGGTCCAGCTCGGGGAGGCTCACCTCGTAGTCCTGGGAGAGGGAGCGGTGGCTCTGGGTCATGAGCTCGCCGAAGGTCCGGGCATCCCCCCGCCTCAGGGCCTCTACCCCCCGGAGGACCCGCAGGTTCTCGCTCACCACGTGCCGGGCCCGTTTGTTGAGGGGTTCGGGGAGGCCCTCCACCAGGGAGGGGTCGGCCACGTCCCTAAGGGCCCTGACCCCGAGGCGCCTCGCCGCCTCCTCCGCCTCCTGGCGGCGCTGGTTGTACCCGGCCTCCGCCAGGCGGCGCCCAAGCCCGAGGTCCAAGACGGCGACCCGGGTTTTGGGGGGCAGGGGAAGGTTCTCGTGGGTCAGGGTGCGGGTGTCCAGGAAGAAGGCCTTCCCGAGCTCCCCCAGGCTCGCCACCATCTGGTCCATGAGGCCGCAGCGCACCCCCACGTAGGCCGACTCCGCCCGCTGGGCCAGGACGGCCACCTCCCGGTCGCTCAAGGGGAGGCGGTAGAGGAGCCTCAGGGCCTTGAGGGCGGCCACCTCCAGGGCGGCGGAGCTGGAAAGCCCGGCTCCCATGGGAACCTCGCCCCGCACGTAAAAGCGGGCCCCCGGCACCGGGTGGCCCGCCTCCCTCAGCGCCAGAACCACGCCGAGGAGATAGTCCAGGAAATCTCCCTGGGGCGGGCTTTCCAGGGGCCTGGCGCGGAGCTCTCTCACGTTTTCGCTGTAGGCCTCCACCCGCCCTTCCGCCCGCCCCGCCTCCACCCGGGTGGAGTAGGGGAGAGGGGCGGGGAGGACGAAACCCTCCTGGTAATCGGTGTGCTCGCCGAGGAGGTTCACCCGCCCGGGAGCCTTGGCGCTGGCCTCGGGCAGGGCGCCGAAGATTTCCTGGAAGCCCATGCCCCCATTATGGGCAGAGGGCCCTCAGGTTGTGGTCCAGGAGGTCCAGGTAGCTCCTCACCCTCTGGTCCAGGGTGTCGGTGTAGAGCACGGCCACCCGGGCCCCGAGGGCTTCGGCGAGGGTTTTTAGGGCCTTTCCCTGGAACTGGGGCTCGGCGAGGACGAGCCTCACCCCCTCCCGCTTGGCCCGTTCCAAAAGGGCGAGAAAGCTCCTGCTCCCCACCTCCTGGGCCCCGGCCCCGCTCAAGACCCCCACCACCGCCAGGCCGTAGCGCCGGGCGAAGTAGCGGAAGGCGTCGTGCTGGACCACCACCTTCGCCCCCTTGAGGCCACAGGCCTGGAAGGCCCGGTCCCGCTTGGCCACCTCCTCCTGGAAGCGTTTGAGGTGGGCCCGGTACTGCCCCTCGCCCTGAGGGTCCAGGGCGGTGAGCTCCTTGGCGATGCGCTCGGCGTAGCGGAGGGCGTAGGCGGGGTCCAGCCAGAGATGGGGGTCGCAGGGGCCGTGGGCGTGTTCCTTTTGGTGGGGTTCCTCTTCCTCCGCGCAGATGAGGCCCGGCTGGCCCTCGCCCAGCTTGACCACCTTCGCCCCCTGGGGGAGGAGGCCGAGGAGCTTGGGGAGGAAGGGCTCGAGGCCAAGCCCGTTGGCGAAGAGCACCCGCGCCTGGGCCAGGGCGCGGGCTGCGGCGGGGGTGGGCTCAAAGGTGTGGGGGTCGGCCCCGGGGGGGACCACGGACACCACCCGCACCCGGCTTCCCCCCACCTCCCGGACCAGGTCGGCCAGGATGGGCGTGGTGGCCGCCACCCGCACCTGGGCCAGGGCGGGGGCCAGGAGGAGGCTGAGGGTTAGCGCGAGCGAGCGGAGGCTCATGGCAATAAATCCTACGTCAAGCCCGGACCTTCGCGGGTCCCCGGGAGGAAGGGCCTATAATCGGGGCAAATGGACCTCAAGGCCCTTCACCGGAAGCGGGTCCTCACGCCCTGGCTGGCCCAAAGGGACCTGGACCCTCCCCTGGTGGTGCGGGGGGAGGGGGTGTGGCTTTACGACGCGGAGGGGCGCCGGTATTTGGACCTTTCCGCCGGCCTCGTGGCGGTGAACCTGGGCCACGGCCACCCGAGGCTTGCCCGGGCCATCGCCGAGCAGGCGGCCACCCTGGCCTACGCTGCTCCGAGCCTCTTCCACGACAAGCGGGCCCTCCTCGCCCAGGCCCTCTCCGACCTCGCCCCCTGGCCCGAGGGGGGAAGGGTCTTCTTTGCCCCCTCGGGCACCGAGGCCAACGAGGACGCCCTCAAGTTCGTGCGCCACCTCACGGGGCGGTTCAAGGTGCTTTCCGCCTACCGCTCCTTCCACGGGGCCACCCACGGCTCGGCGGCCCTCACCGGGGAGAACCGCCGCTTCCCCGCCGAGCCCGCCATTCCCGGGGTGGTGCACTTCTTCGCCCCCTACCCCTACCGGAGCCCCTTCTTCACGGAAGACCCCGAGGAGGAGGCCAGGCGGGCCCTGGACCACCTGGAGCGGGTTCTGCTCCACGAGGACCCGAAGCGGGTGGCGGCCATCTTCCTGGAGCCGGTGGTGGGCTCCAACGGGGTCATCGTCTA
Source organism: Thermus sp. (assembly GCF_056332225.1). Classification (NCBI taxonomy): domain Bacteria; kingdom Thermotogati; phylum Deinococcota; class Deinococci; order Thermales; family Thermaceae; genus Thermus; species Thermus sp. The sequence goes on from NZ_JBWGQW010000013.1 coordinate 41,536, forward strand.
CCCGGAGGGCTACCTCAAGGGGGTGCGGGAGCTTTGCGACCGGCACGGGATCCTCCTGGTCTTTGACGAGGTGATGACGGGGTTTGGGCGGGTGGGGGCGGCCTTCGCCGCGGAGCGCTTTGGGGTGGTGCCGGACCTCATCACCTTCGCCAAGGGGGTGACCTCGGGCTACGTCCCCCTGGGCGGGGTGCTTCTGCGGGAGGGGCTGGCCCGGGCCTTTGACGAGACCCCTTTGCCCACGGGGCACACCTACTCCGGGCATCCCTTGGCGGTGGCCGCGGGGCTTGCCGCCCTCGAGGCCTACCGGGAGGAGGGGATCTTCGCCCGGGTGCGGGCCATGGAGGGGTTCTTCCGCCGGGCCTTGGAGGGGCTCCTCGCCCACCCCCTGGTGGGGGAGGTGCGGGGCCTTGGGGCCTTCTACGCCGTGGAGCTGGTGCGGGACCGGGCCTCCAAGGAGCCCCTTTCCCCCTGGCACGCCCCCTTGAGCCCGGCCATGGGGGCCCTGGTGCGGGCCCTCTTCCAGGAGGGGGTCTACCTCCTCGTGAAGCACAACCTCCTCATCGTGGCCCCGCCC
>NZ_JBWGQW010000014.1:0-42039 GCF_056332225.1 Thermus sp.
TACTCCAGCACGCCCAGGTAGGCGTAGAGGTCGGGGCCGCCGGGAAGGATTTCCACCACGAGCTCGGGGAACTTTTCCGCCACCTCCTCGGCCTTCTCCTTGGGGGTGTTGGGCCCGAGGAAAAGGGTGAGGACCTCCTTCCCCTCCTTGGCCAGGCGGATGAGGCCCTCGAGGACCTCCTCCGGGGTCTCCCCCACCAGGACGAGCCTCCCGTCCAGGAGGCCGATGGGCTTGTCCTTCAGGACCTTGAGCCCGTCCACCTCGGCGTCGCGGCTGGCCCAGGTGACCTCGAGGGTCGCCGCCCCCTTCATGGCTTCCTCCATCTCGGGAAGGAGCTCCTCGGGAAGGCTTTCCGGGGTGTAGCGCACCGCCGCCGCCAGGCCCTGGCCCAGGGTGCGGCTCTTGAGCACGAAGGCCTCCTTCCCCTTCTCCTTGGCCAAAGCCGCCGCCCGCTCCGCCGCCAGGAAGACGTTGGGGTTGTTGGGCAGGAGGATCACCTTGGGGTTGGGCACGCTTCGGATGGCGGAAAGCAGCTCCTCCACGCTGGGGTTCTGGGTCTTTTCGCCCGCCACCACCCTGGCCCCCAGGCTGCGGAAGGCCCGGGCCACCCCGTGCCCCAGGGCCACCGCCACCAGGCCCGTGGGGGGAGGGGCCTCGTCCAGGAGGCCCGCCATGGCCAGGATCTCCGTGTGCTGCTCGGCCATGTCCTCCACCTTGGTGCGCACCATGCGCCCAAAGCGGGCCACGGTGGAAAGAAGGCCATCGGGGTCGTCCGTGTGGATGTGCCCCTTCACGTAGCCCTCGGCCCCCACCACCAGAAGGGAGTCCCCAAAGGGGGCCACGGCCTCACGGATGCGCTCTATGGGCACCTCCACCCCCTCCATGAGGAACTCGGTGCAGTAGCCAAAGGCCTCCGTGGCGAAGGCGGTCTGGGCGTAGCGTTCCACCTTGGGGGGCTCGGGAAGGGGAAGCCTAAGGGCGTAGCCCCTCAAGCCCTCCAGGAAACGCACGTACCCCGCCCCGCCGGCGTCCACCACCCCCGCTTGCTTAAGGACCGGCAGAAGCTCAGGGGTCCTCTCCAGGGCCTCGCGGGCGGCCTTCAGGGCGTTTTCCAAGACCTCTTCCAGGGTCTCCCCCCTGGCCCCCTCCCCGGCCGCCCGGGCCACGGTGAGGATGGTCCCCTCCACCGGGCGCATCACCGCCCGGTAGCCCGTCTTTGCCCCAAGGCGCAGGGCCTCGGCCAGGGCCTGGGCCTCCAGGGCCTCCCTCTCCCGAACGGCCTCGCTGAAGCCCCGGAGGATCTGGGAGAGGATGACCCCGCTGTTGCCCCGGGCCCCGAGGAGGCTCCCGTAGGCGATGGCCCGGGCCACCTCGGGCATCCTCGAGGTGTCGGCCAGGTCCAGCTCGCGCCTTGCGGACTGGAGGGTAAGGTGCATGTTGGTGCCCGTGTCCCCATCGGGCACGGGGTAGACGTTGAGGGCGTTGAGCTCCTCCACGTAGACCGCGAACCAGTCCGTGGCGTAGCGGAAGGCCTCCGCCAAGGCCTCAGGTCCCCAGCTAGCCACCCCCCACCCCCACCACGTGGACCTGCACCTGGGAGAGCTCCACGCCGGCAAGCTTCTTTGCGGCGAACCCCACCCGCTCCGCCAGGGACTCCACCACCGTGGGGATGCGGACCCCCGGGGCCACCACCACGTAAAAGTCCACCTGGTACTTCCCCGGGGCCTGGGGGTCAGGGCGGACCAGGACCCCTTCGCTGGCCTCCTGCCGCCCCAGGATCCGCACCACCTGCTCCTTCAGACCCGCCGGGGCCATCCCCACCACCCCCGGCACCTCGTGGGCCGCCAGGGCCAGGAGGGAGGCCAAAGCGCCCTCGGTGAGGGTGATCCGCCCTTGCATCCTACCTCCTCAGGGCCTCCTCCGGAGGCGTGTAGGGCAGGCCGAAGGCCTCGGCCACCCCGGGGTGGGTGAGGAGGCCCTTGTGGGTGTTGAGGCCCTTGAGGAGGGCCTCGTCCTCCAGGAGGGCCTGAAGCCCCTTCTCGGCGAGCTTCAGCACGTAGGGCAGGGTCTGGTTGGTGAGGGCGAAGGTGCTGGTCCTCGGCACCGCCCCCGGCATGTTGGCCACGCCGTAGTGGACCACGCCGTCCACCACGTAGGTGGGCTCGGCATGGGTGGTGGGGCGGATGGTCTCCACGCACCCCCCCTGGTCCACGGCCACGTCCACGATCACCGCCCCCTCCTTCATCAGGGGGAGCATGTCCCGGGTAACGAGCTTGGGGGCCTTGGCCCCGGGCACGAGGACCGCCCCGATGAGGAGGTCGGCGTGCTGGACGCTCTTCTTGATGTTGGCCTCGGTGGCGGCGAGGGTCACCACCCGCCCGCCGAAGACGTCGTCCAGGTACTGGAGGCGCCTGTGGTTCACGTCCAGGATGGTCACCTGGGCCCCCATCCCCAGGGCGATCTTGGCGGCGTTGGTGCCCACGGTCCCGCCCCCCAGGATCACCACGCTGGCCGGGGCCACCCCCGGCACCCCCCCGAGGAGGACCCCCCGGCCCCCCTTGGGCTTCTCCAGGAACTGGGCCCCCACCTGGGGCGCCATGCGCCCCGCCACCTCGCTCATGGGCACGAGGAGGGGGAGGGAGCCATCGGGGAGCTGGACGGTCTCGTAGGCGATGCCCGTGACCCCGCTACGGAGCATGGCCTCGGTGAGGCCGCGGTCTGCGGCCAGGTGCAGGTAGGTGAAGAGGACGAGGCCCTCCCGCAGGAAGCCGTACTCCTCGGGCAGGGGCTCCTTCACCTTCACCACCATCTCCGCCCCCCAGGCCTCCTCCCGGCTCACCAAGAAGGCGCCCGCCCGCTCGTACTCGGCGTCGGTGAGGCCCGAGCCTAGCCCCGCTCCCCGCTCCACCAAAACGGTATGCCCCCGCCTTACCAGGCTTTCCGCCCCCCCGGGGGTAAGGGCCACGCGGTTTTCCAGGGTCTTGATCTCCTTGGGTACGCCGATCACCATGCTAGACCTCCTTCACGAAAACCCGCTTGATCTTGAGCTTGAAGCCGTCCCCCTCGGCGATGGCCAAAAGCCGCCTCCGGGAGTCCACCAGGGTCACGTAGCCCAGGGCGGGGATGGGGAGGGGAATGCCCTCCAGGACCCGCCGGGCCTCGGTGTGGGAGAGCTCCACCACGGGAAAGGGAAGGGCGTCCACCTCGGGAATGGCCTTGTCGGGGGCAAGCTCCCCAAGCCTCACCGCCCGCTCCAGGCCGATTTTGCCGATGCGGGTGCGCACCAGGCCGGAGAGAAAGGCCTTGGTCCTAAGTCTCTCCCCGAGGTCCCGGGCGAAGGCCCGCACGTAGGTGCCGGGCCCCACCACGAGCCGCACCACGGCGGTGGGGTAAGGCCCCAAGGGCTTGGGAAGCTCCACCTTCCGCCCCCCCTTCTCCGCCAAGCGCCACCCCCTCGCCGAGGGGGCGATGGGGTGGGGGGTGGGCTCGGGGTCTAGGGCGAGGAGCTCCACCTCGAGGTACCGCACCGGCCTTGGCCCAAGCTCCAGGGGCTTGCCCTCCCGGGCCGCCTCGTAGGCCCGCTTCCCCCCCACCTTGATGGCGGAGAAGAGGGGGGGCACCTGCTCCTTGACCCCGAGGAAGGAGGCCAGGGCCATCTCCAGCTCCCGGCGGTCAAAGCGCACCGGGGCCTCCTCGCTGATGGGCCCCTCGGCGTCCAGGGTGGGGGTGGTGGCCCCAAAGGAAACCCAGGCCAGGTATTCCTTGTCCTCTGCGGAAAGGAAGGGGACCAGCTTGGTGGTCTCCTCGGAGACCAGAAGGAGAAGCCCGGTGGCCAAGGGGTCCAGGGTGCCCGTGTGCCCTACCCGGCGGGTAGAGAGGCGCTTCCTCGCCTCCTCCACCACGTCGTGCGAGGTGAGGTGGAGGGGCTTGTCCACCGCAAAGAGGGCCATGCCTAAGGGATTGTATCACCCACTAGAATGGTAGGGTGGACCTGGAAGGGCGGTATCCCAGCCTAAGCTTCGCCTGGCCCCGGCCCGGGGTGCTGGAGATCACCCTGGCGGGCGAGAAGCTGAACGCCCTGGGGCCCGCCGCCCACCGGGAGCTCGCCCGGGTGTGGCGGGACCTGGAAGGGGTGGAGGGCCTGCGGGCTGTCCTCCTTAGGGGGGCGGGCGGGGTCTTCTCCGCCGGGGGCTCCTTCGGCCTCATTGAGGAGATGCGGGCCTCCCGCAGGGCCCTCCTCCGGGTCTTCCGGGAGGCGCGGGAGCTGGTGCTCGGGCCCCTGGACTTCCCGAGGCCCGTGGTGGCCGCGGTGGAAGGGGTGGCCGTGGGGGCGGGGCTCGCCCTGGCCCTCGCCGCCGACATCGCGGTGGTGGGGAAGAAGGCGAGGCTTCTGGACGGCCACCTCCGCCTCGGGGTGGCGGCGGGGGACCACGCCGTCCTCCTCTGGCCCCTCCTCGTGGGCATGGCCAAGGCCAAGTACCACCTCCTGCTGAACGAGCCCCTTTCCGGGGAGGAGGCGGAGCGCCTGGGCCTCGTGGCCCTAGCGGTGGAGGACGAAAGGGTCTACGAGAAGGCCTTGGAGGTGGCGGAAAGGCTCGCCCAAGGCCCCCTGGAGGCCCTAAGCCACACCAAGCACGCCCTCAACCACTGGTACCGGAGCTTCCTCCCCCACTTTGACCTCTCCCTGGCCCTGGAGTTTTGGGGCTTTTCCGGAGAGGAGCTGGAGGAGGGCCTAAGGGCCCTCAAGGAGAAGCGCCCGCCCGAGTTCCCATGAAGGCGCTCCGCCTCCAGGCCTTCCTCGCCCGAGCCGGGGTGGCGAGCCGCCGCAAGGCGGAGGACCTCATCCGCCAGGGGCGGGTGCGGGTGAACGGCCTGGTGGCCAGCCTCGGCCAGAAGGTGGGACCCCTAGACCTCGTGGAGGTAGACGGGAAGCGGGTGGCCCTGCCCCAAGAAAGGGTGGTTCTCGCCCTCCACAAGCCCCAAGGGTACACCACCACCCGCCAAGACCCCCACGCCCAGAAGACCGTCTTTGACCTCCTCCCCGAGATCCCCGGCCTCCACCCCGTGGGCCGCCTGGACCGGGACTCCGAGGGCCTTCTCCTCCTCACCAACGACGGGGCCCTCACCCACCGCCTCACCCACCCCCGGTTCGGGGTGCGGAAGGTCTACCGGGTCTGGACGGAAGGGGGAACGCTGCCCAAGGAGGCGTGCAGGAGGCTCCTCCTGGGCGTGGACCTCGAGGACGGCCCCGCCCGGGCCCTGGCCTGCCGCCCGGCCCCTGGGGGAGCGGTCCTCGTCCTGGGGGAAGGGCGCAAGCGGGAGGTGCGGCGGATGCTCGAGGCGGTGGGCTACCCGGTAAAGCGCCTCCTCAGGCTAAAGGTGGGGCCCATCCGCCTCGGGGACCTTCCCCCTGGGAAGTGGCGGAGGCTTTCGGAGGAGGAGGTGCGGGCCCTGGAGGAGGCGGTGGGGAAAGGCCCGTTAGAATAAGGGCCATGTTCACGCCGGGGGACGGACCGGTGCAGATCAGCGCCGAGGCCATAAAGAGGCGGGTGGAGGAGCTGGGGAGGGAGATCGCCCGGGACTACCAGGGCAAGACCCCCCACCTGATCTGCGTCCTGAACGGGGCCTTCATCTTCATGGCCGACCTGGTGCGGGCCATCCCCCTGCCCCTCACCCTGGACTTCATCGCCATCAGCTCCTACGGGAACGCCTTCAAGTCCAGCGGGGAGGTGGAGCTCCTCAAGGACCTCCGCCTTCCCATCCACGGCCGGGACGTGATCGTGGTGGAGGACATCGTGGACACGGGGCTCACCCTCTCCTACCTCCTGGACTACCTCGAGGCCCGCAAGCCCGCCTCCCTCCGCGTGGCCGCCCTCCTCTCCAAGCCCCAGAGGCGGCAGGTGGAGGTCCCCATCCACTACCTGGGCTTTGAGATTGAGGACGCCTACGTCTACGGCTACGGCCTGGACCGGGCCCAGTTTGACCGCAACCTGCCCTTCATCACCTCCATCCGCCCGGAGGAGGAATGAGGTACCTGGACCTGCTCACCGCCCTCTTCGCCACGGTCCTCCTCGTCTCCAACGTGGCCTCCACCAAGCTCGTGGTCCTGGGGCCCTTCACCTTTGACGGGGGCACCCTCCTCTTCCCCCTGGCCTACATCTTCGGGGACGTCCTCACCGAGGTCTACGGCTACCGGAAAAGCCGCAGGGTCATCTGGGCGGGCTTCTTCGCCCTCCTCCTCGCCACCCTCACCTTCCAGGCGGTGGCCGCCCTTCCCACGCCGGAAGACGCGGAGAGCCGCCGCTTCGGCGAGGCCTTCGGCCTCCTCCTCGGCCTCACCCCAAGGATCGTCCTGGGAAGCCTCCTCGCCTACCTCCTGGGGGAGTTCGCCAACGCCTACGTCCTGGCCAAGCTCAAGGTGCGCACCGGAGGGCGGTTCTTCTGGCTCCGGGCCCTCGCCTCCACCCTGGTGGGCCAGGGGCTAGACACCGGGGTCTTCCTCCTCGTGGCCTTCTACGGGGTCTTCCCGAGCGAGGTGCTCCTCGCCGTCTTCCTCTCCAACTACGCCTTCAAGCTCGGGGTGGAGGCGGTCATGCTCCCCCTCACCTACGCCGTGGTGGGCTTCCTCAAGCGGGCCGAGGGCCTGGACGTCTACGACCGGGACACGGACTTCAACCCCTTCCGCCTGGCCTGAGCCCCGGAGGAAGTGGCGTAAGCTTTAGGGGGATGCCGGGGATCGCCATCATCGGGGCGCAGTGGGGGGACGAGGGCAAGGGCAAGGTGGTGGACGTCCTGGCCCGGGAAGCCGACTACGTGATCCGCTACCAGGGCGGGGCCAACGCCGGGCACACCGTGGTGGCCGAGGGGCGGGTCTTCAAGCTGAACCTCCTCCCCTCGGGGGTCATCCACCCCCACGCGGTGAACGTCCTGGGGGACGGGATGGTCATTGACCCCTTCCGCTTCCAGGAGGAGGTGGAAAACCTGCGGAAGGAGGGGTTCCACCCCAAGATCCTGGTCTCGGAGCGGGCCCACCTGGTCCTCCCCCACCACAAGCAGGTGGAAAGCCGCCACAACTTCGTGGGGACCACGGGGCGCGGCATCGGCCCCGCCTACTCCGACCGGGCGAGGCGGGTAGGGATCCGGGCCGGGGACCTCCTGGACGAGGCCACCCTGAAAGAAAGGGTGCGCCGCCTCCTCCTGGAGAAGCCCAACTCCACGAAGGAAGCGGGCTGGGACACGGAGGAAAAAGCCCTCGCCGACCTGCGCCGCATGCGGGAGATCCTAGGCCCCTACATCGCCGACACCGGGGCCCTCCTCCAGGAGGCCTGGAAGAAGGGGAAGCGCCTCCTCTTTGAGGGGGCCCAGGCCACCCTTTTGGACCTGAACTACGGCACCTACCCCTACGTGACGAGCTCCCACCCCACCGTGGGGGGGATCCTGGTGGGGACGGGCCTCTCCCACAAGGCCCTCACCAAGGTCTACGGCGTGGCCAAGGCCTACGCCACGCGGGTGGGGGAAGGCCCCTTCCCCACGGAGCTCCAGGGGGAGCTCGCCCACCACCTCCGGGAAAAGGGCGGGGAGTACGGGACCACCACGGGAAGGCCGAGGCGGGTGGGCTGGCTGGACCTGGTGGCCCTGAGGTACGCCTCCGAGGTGAACGGCTTTGACGGCCTGGTGCTCACCAAGCTTGACGTGCTCTCGGGGCTTCCCAAGGTGAAGGTGGCCGTGGAGTACCTGGACGGGGCCCGGCCCGGGGAGGCGAGGCCCGAAGCGGTGCGCTACCTGGAGCTCCCCGGCTGGGGCGACCTCTCCCACGTGAAGCGCCGGGAGGACCTCCCCGCAAACCTCCTCCGCTACCTGGAGCTCGTGGAGGAATACACCGGGGTCCCCGTGGTCCTCTTCTCCACGAGCCCCAGGCGGGAGGACACCTTCGGAGCGGTGAGCTGGGTGTAGCGCCCTCGTATACTAAAGCCATGCCCCGGAGCGCCCCCCTGCGCCGGGCCACCTTTGAAGAGTTCCTGGCCTTGGAGGCCTCCTCTCCCGAACGCCACGAGTTGGTGGAGGGGCTGGTCTTCGCCCTGGCCGGGGGAACGGACATCCACAACCGCCTGGTGACCCGCCTCCTCCTGAAGCTTCTCCCCAAAGCCGAGGAGAAGGGGTGCGAGGCCTTCGCCGAAGGCGTGCTCCTCAAGGTGGGCGAGGCCGCCTACTACCCCGATCTCTTCGTCACCTGCGAGGAAACCCTAAACGGGGCCCCCTTCAAGGAGACCGCCTGCCTGGTGGTGGAGGTCCTCTCCCCGGGAACGGAAGCCATAGACCGCGGGGAAAAGCTTCTCCGCTACCGCGAGCTTCCCGGCCTTCAGGCCTACGCCCTCGTGGCCCAGGAGGCCAGGCGGGTGGAGATCTACCGCCGCCTGCCCGACGGAGGTTGGCGCTACGAGGTGGTGGAAAAGGGCCAGGCAGAGCTTCCCTGCATAGGGGCGGTCCTGGATCTGGAGGAGCTCTACCGGGGACTCCCCTTAAGGAAGGTCACGTAGCGCTCCAGGAGGAGGTAGGCCTCCCCCGAGGCCAGGACCTCCCGGGCCAACGCCACCCCCTCCTTTAGGGAAGGGGTCTTCCCCGCGGCGTAGAACCCGGCCCCCGCGGCCAGGGCCACGGCGTCGGCCAGGGGGCCCTTCTCCTCCCCCTTGAGGAGGCGGCGGGCGAGGGCCGCGTTTTCCTCGGGGCCTCCCCCCTTCAGGGCCTCGAGGGGGGCCCTCCCCAGGCCCACCTCCTCGGGGGTGAGGGTGTAGGCCCCCTTCCCCACCTCCACCACGCGGTTCTCCCCGAGGACGAGCTCGTCCGCCCCCTCCCCGTGGACCACGAGGCCCCGGGCCCCAAGCCGCTCCAGGGCCTCGGCCATGGGGGCAAGCCACTCCGGGCTGAAGACCCCTAGGACGTAGGTGTCGGCCCCCGCGGGGTTGGTGAGGGGGCCGAGGAGGTTGAAGACGGTGCGCACGCCGAGCTCGGCCCGCACCGGGGCCACGTGGCGCATGGCGGGGTGGAAGACCCGGGCGAAGAGGAAGCCGAAGCCCAGGGCCTCTATGGCCTCCCCCACCTTTTCGGGAGGGGCTTCCAGATTCACCCCGAGGGCCTCCAAGAGGTCCGCGCTCCCCGCCTTGGAGCTCGCCGCCCGGTTCCCGTGCTTGGCCACGGCCACGCCCCCCGCCGCCGCCACCAGGGCGGCCAGGGTGGAGAGGTTTAAAAGGCCCTTCCCGTCCCCCCCGGTGCCCACGATGTCCAGAAGGGGACGCCTATGCACCCTAAGGGCCCTCGCCGCCTCCCGCATGGCCCTCGCCATGGCGGCGATCTCGTGGGGCCTTTCCCCCCTCACCGCCATGGCGGCGAGGAGCCCCGCCGCCCGCACCGGGGAGACCTCCCCCGCCATCAGGGCCCGCATGACCTCGTAGGCCTCCCCCTCCTCCAAGACCTCGCCCAAGATCGCCTTCTTCACCGCGTCCATGGGTCCTCCAGGAAGTTCTTGAGGATGCGTTTACCCGCCTCCGTGAGGTAGCTTTCCGGGTGGAACTGCACCCCGTGGGTGGGGTAGTCCCGGTGGCGGAAGCCCATCACCGTCCGCCCCCCCGCCTCCTCCGCCCAGGCGTTCACCAAAAGGGCCTCCGGCACCTCCTCCACCGCCAGGGAGTGGTACCGGGTGGCGGGGAAGGGGCTCGGCAACCCTCGGAAGACCCCGGTGCCGTCGTGGTGGATGGGGCTTACCTTGCCGTGCATGAGAACGGGGGCGGGGACCACCTTCCCCCCGAAGGCCGCCCCGATGGCCTGGTGCCCGAGGCAGACCCCCAGGATGGGGTAGCGGGGGGCGTAGCGCTGGATCACGGGGACGGAAAGCCCCGCCTCCAAGGGGGTGCAGGGCCCGGGGCTGATGAGGATCCGGTCCGGGTCCAGGACCTCCACCTCCTCCAGCTGGAAGCGGTCGTTCCGCCACACGATGGGGCTTGCCCCAAGCTCCCCCAGGTACTGCACCAGGTTGTAGGTGAAGCTGTCGTAGTTGTCCACCACCAAGACCCTCATAACCTCTCTCCCCTTCGCTCCGCCAACGGAAACACCTGCCAGGCCTCCTTACCGGGGCCCCCATGCCGGCAGGGGCCGGCATGAGGGGTATCATAGCCCCTCCTCCGCCATCTCCACCGCCTTGAGGAGGGCCCGCGCCTTGTTCCAGCACTCCTCGTACTCCCGCTCCGGCACCGAGTCCGCCACGATCCCCGCCCCCGCCTGGACGTGCATCCACCCCTTCGCCACCACGAAGGTGCGCAGGGTGAGGGCCATGTCCATGGCCCCGTCGTAGGCCAGGTAGCCGAAGCTCCCCCCGTAGGGCCCCCGGCGGTGGGGCTCCAGCTCCTCAATGATCTCCATGGCCCGGATCTTCGGGGCCCCGGAGACCGTGCCCATGGGCAGGACGCTGGCCAGGGCGTCCAAGGGGGTCTTCCCCTCGGCCAAGACCCCTTCCACCGTGGAGACCAGGTGCATCACGTGGGAGTAGTGCTCCACGTGCATGGGCTCGAGGACCCGCACCGTGCCGAAGGCCGAGACCCGGCCGAGGTCGTTGCGGGAAAGGTCCAGGAGCATCACGTGCTCCGCGAGCTCCTTCTCGTCCTTGAGAAGCTCCTCGGCAAGCCTTCGGTCCTCCTCCTCGTCCTTCCCCCTCGGCCTCGTGCCCGCGATGGGCCGGGTGACCACCTTTTTGCCGTCCGAGCGGAGGAGGCTTTCCGGGCTCGCCGAGACCAAAACCACCTCCCCCAGGTCCAGGTAGCCCATGTAGGGGCTCGGGTTCACGCTCCTCAAGGCCCGGTAGAGGGCGAAGGGGTGGACGGTGAGGGGGGAGGAGAGCCTCAAGGAGAGGACCACCTGGAAGATGTCCCCGGCCCGGATGTAGCGGAGGGCCTTCTCCACCGCCTCGAGGTAGGCCTCCCGGGAAAGGTCCTCCTGGAAGCGGGCCCTCCCCCCCGCCCGCTCCCCCGGCACCCCGGGCAAGGGGCCCTTGAGCCTCCTCTCCGCCCAGGCGAGGCGGCCTTCCGCCTCCTCGAGGTCCCTTCCCGGGGCCACGAGGTGGAGGAGGTTTTTGAGGTGGTCAAAGACGGCCACCACCTCGGGCTCCACGAAGAGGAGGTCGGGGAGGCCCAGGTCGTCGGGCTTGAGGCTGGGAAGCCGTTCGTAGTAGCGGATGAGGTCGTAGGCCGCGTAGCCCACCACCCCGCCGAAGAAGGGGGGAAGGTCGGGGTGGCGCTCCAGGGGAGCATAGACCCGCTCGTAAAGGGCACGCAAGGGATCTTCCGTTTCCACCCGCTCCCCGTTCACCGTGAAGACCCCGTCCTTCAGGCGGAAGGTGCGCCGGGCCCCCACCCCCACGATGGAGAAGCGGCTCTGCCGGCCCCTTTCCACCGACTCCAAAAGGAAGCTCACCGGGGCCTTCTCGGAGAGCTTCAGGTAGGCGGTCACCGGGGTTTCCAGGTCCGCCAGGAGGGTTTTGCGAAAGGGTCTTATGGTCTCCATGCCGCCTCCTAAAGAAAGCCCCGGGGCGTGCGCCCCGGGGGAAAGACCGCCTCCCTCCCGGGGCCTAACCGGGCCACCAGCGAAGGAGGGTCAGGGTCATGCTCCCAGGATAGCCCAAAAGGTTCGCGGGGTCTAGGGGTTTTCCGGGGCGGCCCTAGAAGCGCTCGGCCACGGTCTTCATCTGCAGGAAGTGGAGGAGGTAGTCGGGACCGCCCGCCTTGGTGTCCGTGCCCGAGAGGTTAAAGCCGCCGAAGGGCTGGACCCCCACCAGGGCCCCGGTGATCTTGCGGTTAAAGTAGAGGTTGCCCACGTGGAACTCCCGCCGGGCCCATTCCAGGTGCTCCCGCTTCCTGGAGTAGACCCCGCCCGTGAGGCCGTAGGGGGTGTCGTTGGCCACCTCCAGGGCCTCGGCGAAGTCCTTCACCCGGATCACGGAGAGCACCGGGCCGAAGATCTCCTCCTGGGCGATCCTGGCCTTGGGGGGCACCTCGGTGAAGACCGTGGGGGCGATGAAGTACCCCTCCCCCTCGAGGCGCTTCCCCCCGAGGACGAGCTGCCCTTCCCCCTTGCCGATCTCAATGTAGGCGAGGACCTTCTCCTCCTGGGCCTTGGAGGCCACGGGGCCCAGGTCGGGGTTCTCCTCCGCAGGGCCCACCACGAGCCTCTCCGCCCGTCTGAGGACCCGCTCCAGGACGGGCTCGTAGGCCTTCTCCGTGAGGATGAGGCGGCTCGCCGCCGAGCACTTCTGCCCCTGGAAGCCGTAGGCGGAGACGAGGATGCCCTCGGTGGCGGCCTCCAGGTCGGCGGTCTCGTCCACGAGGATGGCGTCCTTGCCGCCGAGCTCCAGGAAGACCCGCTTGATCCACCTCTGTTCTGGGGCCAGCCGGGAAGCCGCCTGGAGGATCCAGAGGCCCACCTCGAGGCTCCCCGTGAAGTTGATGAACCGGGTCCTGGGGTGCTCCACCAGGTAGGCCCCCACCTCCTTCCCCTCCCCGGGGAGGAGGTTCACCACCCCCGGGGGGAAGCCCGCCTCGTGGAAGATCTCAAAGACCTTGGCGGCGATGACCACCGTGTCCTCGGCGGGCTTGGCCACCACGGTGTTTCCCACCACCACCGGCCCGGCGATCATCCCGGTGAAGATGGCGATGGGAAAGTTCCAGGGGGCGATGACCACCCCGGCCCCCAACGGGATATAAAAGCTCTCGTTGTCCTCGCCGGGGTAGGGCACCACCTCCACCGAGGGGTACTTGTACTTCAGGGCCTGGCGGGCGTAGTACTCCAGGAAGTCAATGGCCTCGGCCACCTCGGCGCTGGCCTCCACCCAGTTCTTGCCGATCTCGTAGACCAAGGTGGCCTCGAGCTCCCGCCGCCTCCTCTTCATGAGGGCCGCGGCCTTGAGGAGGAGGCGGCTTCGGTCCTCCTGGGGCCAGTCCTTCCAGGTCTTGAAAGCCTTCCAGGCGGCCTCGAGGGCGGCCTCCGCCTCCGCCTTTCCCGCCTTGGCCACCGTCCCCACCACCTCCCTCGGCGCCGAGGGGTTGAGGGAGGCGATGCGCTCCTTCGTGTCCACCCACTCCCCCCCGAGGTAGAGGGGGTAGTGGCGGCCAAACTCGCCGCGAACCCGCCTCAGGGCCTCGCGCATGGCGCGCCGGGCCTCCTCCGTCTGGAAGGTCTCAATGGGTTGGTTCCGGAAAGGTTCCACCGTCATCCTCACTTCACCTCCTCTAGCCGGAGACCAGGCTCCTCAGGACCAGGAAGAGGTTCTCCGGCCTTTCCGCGATCCTCCGGGTGAGGTAGGGGTACCAGTCCCGGCCGTAGGGCACGTAGGCCCGCACCGTGTACCCCTCCCGGGCGAGCCTCCTCTGCTCCTCGGAGCGCACCCCGTAGAGGAGCTGGAACTCAAAGCCCTCCCTGGGGATGCCCATGGCCTCCGTGTAGCGCTTCACCTCGGCGATGAGCCTGGGGTCGTGGGTGGCGAAGGCCACGTAAAGCCCCTCCCTAAGGGCGAGCTTTCCCAGGTGCAGGTACTCGGCGTCAATGAGGCGCTTGTCCTGGAAGGCCACCTCCTTGGGCTCCCGGTAGGCCCCCTTCACCAGGCGGAGGTTGGGCCGGTAGGGGAGGAGGTCCAAAAGGTCCTTCTCCGTGCGGTAGAGGTAGCTTTGCAAAACGATCCCCACCCCGGAAAAGCCCTCCTCCCTCAGGGCCTTGTAGACGCGCAAGGTGGCCTCCACCCGGGGGGAGTCCTCCATGTCCAGCCGCACGAAGACCCCCCGGGCCTCCGCCTCCTTGAGGATCTCCCGGAGCAAGGAGAGGGCGAGGTCCTCGGAGAGGTCCAGGCCGAGCTGGGTGAGCTTCAAGGAGACGTACTTGGGCCAGGGCTTCTCCCCCAAGGCCCAGACGAGCTCAAGAAGCCCCCGCTGGAAGGCCCGGGCCTCCTCCTCGGTGCGCACCATCTCGCCCAAAAGGTCCAGGATGGCGTGGACGCCCTCCCGCTCCAGGGCCTCCGCCGCTTTCAGGGCCTCCTCCAGGGTCTCCCCCGCCACGTAGCGCCGCACCAGGCCCTTCGCCCGGGTGCGAATAAGGCGCTCCACCTGAGGGTTGCCCGCCACCTCCAGGACAAAGGACCGGTAGGCCAGGTCTAGGTTCATACCCCTCCTTTCAGCCGCCCCACCACCAGGTCGCGGAAGCGGAAGACGTGGGCCTCCACCGCCCGCCTCGCCCCTTCCGGGTCCTTGCGGGAGAGGGCCTCGAGGATGGCCCGGTGCTCCCGCCTCGTGGCCTCGTCCTGGGAGAGGGTGGGGAGGGCGCTCCGGGCCAGGGCCAGGGTGGCGAGGAGGTCCTCGTAGAGGCGGTAAAGCGTCCGGTTCCCGGATAGCCGCACCAGGGCGCGGTGGAACTCCAGGTCCCGGCGCATCTGCTCGGGGTAGTCCTCCCGGGGGGCCTCGTCAATGGCCCGAAGAAGCCCTGAAAGCTCCTCAAGCTCCCAGGGCGTGGCCCTAAGGGCCGCCTCCCGGGCCGCCTCCCCCTCCAAAAGGGCCCGCACCCCGTAGACCTCCTCCACCTCCTCCGGGGTGAAGGCCTTGACCCTCGCCCCCTTCCCCGGGACGAGCTCCACCAGGCCTTCCTCGGCGAGGCGCATCAGGGCCTCCCGCACGGGGGTGCGGGAGACCCCCAGGTCCTGGGCCAAAAGGGGCTCGGAGAGCCTCTCCCCCGGGGAAAAGCGCCCCGAGAGGAGGAGGTCCTTGAGGTGGCGGTAGACCGCCTCGCGCACCTGGTTGGGGCGGCGGAAGCCCAAGGTCTGCATCCTGTATACAGGATGTACCAAGCGTACCCAAAAGTCAAGCCAAGGGCGGCTCCTAGGGCCACCCCTGGCCTTTATTGAGGCTATTTAGCAGGCTGAGGCAACGGTTGCCCGTCCGGGCCGTATTTGAAGTAAGAGGGCGGAATACGACGAATTAGTTCCTCAACGGCCTTGCTCACCATTACAGCCAGGGCCTTACCCTCCACCCGGAAAGCGGCCACAACGGCGCCCGTCCTCACATCAACCGCACGGAAATCCACAGCTACGAAATCCACAGCTACGTACGCTTTCTTCTGCCCTCCTCCCAAAACTCCCAAGAGGCCTCCCATCAAGCCTCCGCCACGTGTACCCCCAGCATCTGTTTCGAAGGCCGTGATGGTCCCAGTTATCAAAATCTCCGCCCCTTGCAGCTGCTGGGCCTGGTTACCAATTTGGCTCTCCTTCTGCAGCTGCTCTAACACAGATCGTTCGTAAACAATGAAATGATTGGAGTTAATAAGGGCGGTAATAAGCATATCGGATATGCCAGCGCCCACGTCACCCTTACTGGTTGAAACCTCAACGCCGAAGAGCTTACCCAGAATAGCCACACCCACTTGTGAGGAGTCCACACCTGGGCCACACTTTTCTGCCTTGCACGGAAAGGAAGCCACGACTACCTTCGCCCGGGGCCCCGTGTAGTCAAGGTAGGGGTTATCTGGGAAAAGCCCCGAGTCCACCTTGGTTGTTACCTGGGGTGCGCAAGCGCCCAAAACTACCGCTCCAACCAGAAGAAGCCAGGTCCTCCGCACGAAACCTTTACCTCCTTGCTCATCCACCCCCATGGGGGGGTCGGTGAACAGTCTATTAGATATAGTAAAGGGAGAGCAAGCCCACTCAAACCTGACGAAAGATTTTTGGGTGATGATGTCGGCTTTTCCTCTCTAGCCTAGGGCTTTTTTAGCATTTCTTTGAACCATCCCCCCACCGCTTCCAGTAAGGTCCAAATCGCACCTCGTGGCTCCTCGCCGCCCCCTCGGGGCCGGGGTCCACCCCGAGCTCCTTCGCCAGGAAGTAGCGGTGGTCCATGACCCAGAGGTAGAAGTCGGCCTCAGTGCGGCCTGGGAAGTCCTTAAGGAGTCCCAAAAGAGCGTGAGAGGGCGGACAAGCGCCCCTGGACAACCGGGCGCCCGAGGGGTTAGATAGGGCCATGGCCTTGGACCTGCGGACCCGCGTGCAGGCAGAGCTGGAAAGGCTTAAGCGGGAGGGGCTCTATATCCGCCCCAGGGTCCTCGAGGCCCCCCAGGAGCCCATCACCCGGGTGGAGGGGCGGGAGGTGGTGAACCTCGCCTCCAACAACTACCTCGGCTTCGCCAACCACCCCTACCTCAAGGAGCGGGCCCGCCAGTACCTGGAGCGGTGGGGGGCGGGAAGCGGGGCGGTGCGCACCATCGCCGGAACCTTCCCCTACCACCTGGAGCTGGAGGAGGCCCTGGCCCGCTTCAAGGGGACGGAAAGCGCCCTCGTGCTCCAGTCGGGCTTCACCGCCAACCAGGGGGTGCTGGGGGCCCTCCTCCAGGAGGGGGACCTGGTCTTCTCCGACGAGCTGAACCACGCCAGCATCATCGACGGCCTCCGCCTCACCAAGGCCACCCGGCTGGTCTTTCGCCACGCCGACGTGGCCCACCTGGAGGAGCTCCTCAAGGCCCACGACACCGACGGCCTCAAGCTCATCGTCACCGACGGGGTCTTCTCCATGGACGGGGACATCGCCCCCCTGGACCGGATCGTCCCCCTGGCCAAGCGGTACGGGGCGGTGGTCTACGTGGACGACGCCCACGGCTCGGGGGTCTTGGGGGAGATGGGGAAGGGGACGGTCCACCACTTCGGCTTCCACCAGGACCCCGACGTGGTCCAGGTGGCCACCCTCTCCAAGGCCTGGGCGGGGATCGGGGGGTACGCCGCGGGGGCCTTGGAGCTCAAGGAGCTCCTCGTCAACAAGGCGAGGCCCTTCCTCTTCTCCACGAGCCACCCGCCCGCGGTGGTGGGGGCGCTCCTCGGGGCTTTAGAGCTCATCCAGAAGGAACCCGAGCGGGTGGAAAGGCTCTGGGAGAACACCCGCTACTTCAAGCGGGAGCTCGCCCGCCTGGGCTACGACACCCTGGGGAGCGAGACCCCCATCACCCCGGTCCTCTTCGGCGAGGCGCCCCTGGCCTTTGAGGCGAGCCGCCTCCTCCTGGAGGAGGGGGTCTTCGCCGTGGGCATCGGCTTCCCCACCGTGCCCCGGGGCAAGGCGAGGATCCGCAACATCGTCACCGCCGCCCACACGAAGGAGATGCTGAATAGGGCCCTCGAGGCCTACGAGAAGGTGGGCAGGAGGCTCGGTATAATCCGCTAAATGTTCTTCCCCCCTTCCCTCCCTCCCACGCCCTCCGGGCGGAGCCTGGGCCGGGTGGAAACGCCCCCCGAGGTAGTGCGCTTCATGGTGGGCCTGGCCGAGGCCCCGAAAGGGGGAAGGGTGCTGGAGCCCGCCTGCGCCCATGGGCCTTTCCTAAGGGCCTTCCGTGAAACCCACGGGACGGGCTACCGCTTCTTCGGGGTGGAGATCGACCCCTCCGCCCTGGACCTTCCCCCTTGGGCGGAAGGGGTGGTGGCGGACTTCCTCCTTTGGGAGCCGCCTGGGGAAGCCTTCGACCTGGTCCTGGGGAACCCGCCCTACGGTATTGTAGGAGAGGCCAGCAAGTACCCCATCCACGTCCTCAAAGAGGTCAAGGGCCTCTACAAGAAGGCCTTTTCCACCTGGAGGGGGAAATACAACCTGTATGGGGCTTTCATAGAGAAGTCCGTCCGGCTTCTAAGACCTGGCGGGATGCTCGTCTTCGTGGTCCCCGCCACGTGGCTCGTCTTGGACGATTTCTCCCTCCTTAGGGCGTTTTTGGCCCAGGAGGGAAGGGTGGAGGTGTACTACCTGGGCGAGGTCTTCCCCGGAAGAAGGGTGAGCGCCGTGGTCCTCCGATTCCAGAAGGGAGGAAAGGGCCTTGCCCTCTGGGACACGAAGCGGGAGGGGGGGGAGTTCGTTCCCGCACTTTGGGAAGAGTACCCCGACTGGCGAGGGGAGATGGTTCGCTTCGAAACCGAGGAAACCCGAAGGCTGGAAGCCTCCGGAACGCCCCTCGGCAAGCTCTTCCGCATACGCTTCGCCGCGAGGAGCCCGGAGTTCAAAAGGCACCCCGCCGTCCAAAGGGAACCGGGGCCAGGCCTGGTGCCCGTCCTCACGGGAAGGAATCTCAAGCCAGGCTGGATAGACTACGAGAAGAATCACTCCGGCCTTTGGATGCCCAAGGAGAGGGCCAAGGAGCTCAGGGACTTTTATGCCACGCCCCACCTGGTGGTGGCCCACACCAAGGGGACCAAGGTGGTGGCCGCTTGGGACGAAAGGGCCTATCCCTGGCGGGAGGAGTTCCACCTTCTCCCCAAGGAAGGTGTGAGGCTAGATCCCTTGCTCCTGGCGCAATGGTTAAACTCCGAAGAAATGCAGGCGCACGTTAGGACCCTTTATCGGGACTTCGTACCCCACCTGACGCTGAGGATGCTAGAAAGGCTTCCCCTGAGGAGGGAATATGGCTTCCACACAAGCCCAGTCCGCTGGGAAAGGGTGGCCCAGGAAGCCCTCACCGGCCTGTGAAGTACGCCCGGAGGACGAGCCCCAAAGAGAAGAGGAGTCCCAAGGCCACGAAAAGCTCGGGGCGCTTCGGGGGGTCTTTCAGGCCGCGGTGGAGCCACCCTCCGGGCTCGAGGCCCCCCAGGTAGTGGAGCCCCGCCGCCAGGAGGAGGCCGTAGAGGAGGTGGAGGCCGTCCTTGGGCCTGAGGCCCTGGGGGAGGAGGAGAAAGCCCAAGAGGACCTGGAGGATGGCCGCCCAGGCCACCCCCCGAAGAAAGGCGTAGAAGCGGGAAGGGAGGGGGCGGAAGAAGCCAAAGAGGCCCACGAGGGCCAAGGCGGGCACCGCAACCAGGAGGAAAAGGCCCAAGGAGGCGTGCAGGAAGATCCCAACCATGAGGGCAGGATACCCGGGGAACGCCCGGGCGGGAAGCGCCGATACGCTGGCCCCAGTCCGATAAACTTTCCGGGCCCAGGCGGGGAGAGCCTCCTTCGCAAGGGGAAAAACCCCACTCCGGTTGTGGTATACTGAAGGGGTGAGCTACGACGCTTCCGCCATTAAGGTGCTCAAGGGCCTGGAGGGGGTCCGCCACCGCCCGGCCATGTACATCGGCGGCACGGGGGTGGAGGGCTACCACCACCTCTTCAAGGAGATCCTGGACAACGCCGTGGACGAGGCCCTGGCGGGCTACGCCACGGAGATCCTGGTGCGCCTCAACGAGGACGGCTCCCTCGCCGTGGAGGACAACGGCCGCGGCATCCCCGTGGACCTCATGCCCGAGGAGGGGAAGCCCGCCGTGGAGGTCATCTACACCACCCTCCACTCCGGGGGCAAGTTTGAGCAGGGCGCCTACAAGGTCTCCGGGGGGCTCCACGGGGTGGGGGCGAGCGTGGTGAACGCCCTTTCCGAGTGGACCGTGGTGGAGGTCTTCCGCGAGGGGAAGCACTACCGGATCGCCTTCAGCCGGGGCGAGGTCACAGAAGCCCTCCGGGTGGTGGGCGAGGCCCCCAGGGGGAAGACCGGAACCCGGGTCACC
Organism: Thermus sp.; assembly: GCF_056332225.1. Classification (NCBI taxonomy): domain Bacteria; kingdom Thermotogati; phylum Deinococcota; class Deinococci; order Thermales; family Thermaceae; genus Thermus; species Thermus sp. The sequence goes on from NZ_JBWGQW010000014.1 coordinate 19,523, forward strand.
TTCAAGCCCGACCCCGAGATCTTCGGGAACCTCCGCTTTGACCCGAGCAAGATCCGGGCCCGCCTCCGGGAGGTGGCCTACCTGGTGGCCGGGCTCAAGCTCGTCTTCCAGGACCGCCAGCACGGCAAGGAGGAGGTCTTCCAGGACCGGGGGGGCGTGGCCTCCTTCGCCAAGGCCTTGGCCGAGGGGGAGGATCTCCTCTACGAGAAGCCCTTCCTCATCCGGGGCACCCACGGGGAGGTGGAGGTGGAGGTGGGCTTCCTTCACACCCAGGGGTACAACGCCGAGATCCTCACCTACGCCAACATGATCCCCACCCGGGACGGGGGCACCCACCTCACCGCCTTCAAGTCCGCCTACAGCCGCGCCCTGAACCAGTACGCCAAGAAGGCGGGCCTCAACAAGGAAAAAGGGCCCCAGCCCACGGGGGACGACCTTCTGGAGGGGCTTTACGCCGTGGTCTCGGTGAAGCTTCCCAACCCCCAGTTTGAGGGGCAGACCAAGGGGAAGCTCCTGAACCCCGAGGCGGGGACCGCCGTGGGCCAGGTGGTCTACGAGAGGCTTCTAGAGATCCTGGAGGAGAACCCCCGCATCGCCAAGACCATCTACGAGAAGGCCCTAAGGGCCGCCCAGGCCCGGGAGGCGGCGAGGAAGGCGAGGGAGCTTGTCCGCAGGCAAAACCCCCTGGAGTCCGACGAGCTTCCCGGAAAGCTCGCCGACTGCCAGACGGAAAACCCCGAGGAGGCGGAGCTTTTCATCGTGGAGGGGGACTCGGCGGGGGGAAGCGCCAAGCAGGGCCGGGACCGCCGCTTCCAGGCCATCCTGCCCCTTAGGGGCAAGATCCTCAACGTGGAGAAGGCGGGGCTTTCCAAGGCCCTGAAGAACGCCGAGGTGCGGGCCATGGTCTCGGCCATCGGCGTGGGCATCGGGGGGGATGGGGAGGCCCACTTTGACCTCGAGGGCCTCCGCTACCACAAGATCATCATCATGACCGACGCCGACGTGGACGGGAGCCACATCCGCACCCTTCTCCTCACCTTCTTCTACCGCTACATGCGCCCCCTCATTGAGCGGGGCCACGTCTACATCGCCCAGCCCCCCCTCTACCGCCTGCAGGTGGGGAAGAAGGTGGAGTACCTCTACTCCGACGAGGAGCTCCAGGCCCGCCTCAAGGAGCTGGAAGGAAAGAGCTACGAGGTCCAGCGCTTCAAGGGCCTGGGGGAGATGAACCCGGAACAGCTTTGGGAGACCACCATGAACCCCGAGAAGCGGGTCTTAAAGCGGGTGGAGCTCCAGGACGCCCTCGAGGCCAGCGAGCTCTTTGAGAAGCTCATGGGGCAGGAGGTGGCCCCGAGGCGGGAATTTATTGAGGAGCACGCCCGCTACGCCGAGCTGGACGTCTAATACCCCCTATGCCAGCCCAAGGCGTGGGGGCCCGGAAAAGGGGTCCCCACGCCCCCGGTTTGGGCGGGGGTTTTCCTCCTTCCCCAAAGGGCGGGGGCCCCGAAGGGCGCCCCCCTAGGGCCGGAAGAGCTCGGCCCTCACCCCGAGGGCGCGGGCCCGCTCCACCCATAGGGGGTTATCGTCCCAGTAGCGCACCCCCTCGGGGGGAAGGCCCAGGGCCTCGAGGGCCAGGGCGAGGGCCTGGATCTTTTCCGGATGGAAAAAGGCGGAAACCCCCTCGGGAGGGGGCCAGTCGGAAACCAGGAAGAAGGGCTCGGGGAAGGCGTGGGGCCGCCGCCGAAAGGCCAAGGGGTAAAGGCGGGAAGCCCCGGGAAACAGGGCCTCCAGAACCCCCGGGCCTTCCTCCTTGAGGCGGGGCAGAAGCCCGTAGAAGGCCTGGGAGAGGTAAAAGAGGGGCTCGCCGCTCCTCTCGGAAAGAAGCCGGAGGAGGTGGGGCTCCAGAGGCTCAAAGTAGACCCCGGAGAGGTCCAGGAGGTGCACCACCGAAAGAGCGTACCCTAAAGGGAACGGGCGGGTCTATGGCTTTTGGCCGCACCCACTTTCTGCTCGGACCTCTTCATTTTATCACGGGTTGCCCGTATGTAAAGTGGTATGCAGCAAACGCCCTGGGAAAGCGGGCTCCCGGGGCGAGGCGCGGGGTTCATCGCTTCCATTCCAAAAAGCATGGGCGCACCCTCTTGCCCCGCCCAAGCCCCCATGGTGGGCCCCTGGGGAAGCTCGTCCCTTTCTCACCAAGGCCCCGTATACTTCACCCGTGCTCAGGCGCTACCTGCTTCGGGAGGTCCTCCTTCCCTACCTGGCGGGGGTCTTCCTCTTCGCCGCCCTCCTCACCTTTGACCTCCTCTCCAGCCTCTCGGGGGTCCTCCTGAGCCGGGGGGTGGGGGCCCGGGAGGTGGGGCTTCTCGTCCTCTACCGCCTGCCCTGGACCCTAAGCCTCGCCCTCCCCCTGGGCCTGGTCTTCGCCGTGCTGGTAGGGCTTGCGGGGCTCATCCGCCGCTCGGAGCTCAAGGCGGCCTACGCCGCGGGGGTTCCCCCCTTGGCCCTCCTCAGGCCCCTCGTCCTTCTCGCCCTCGCCGTAAGCCTCCTCAACCTCCTCAACCTGGCGGAGCTGAGGCCCCGGTCCCAGGAGGCTTATGATGGGCTCTTGGGCCGCATCCTCTACGGGGAGGGCGGGGCCTCCGGAATCCTCCGCCGCCAGGTCTACGCCCCCCCGGGCCTCGGCGTGTACTTCGCCGAGGAGGTCTACCCCGAGCCCCAGGAAAACCGGCTCCGGGGGGTGCGGGCGGTGGACGAAAAGGGCCGGGTCTACAGCGCCGAGGAGGGCCTTTGGGACGAGGAGGGGTGGCACCTAAAGGGCTACGTGGTGGAGGGGGAGGAGGTCCGGGCCTTCGAGGGCGTCCTCCCCTTTCCCGCCCGGTTCCGCCCCAAGGAGAGCCTGGGCTCCCGGGACCCCTACGACTCCACCCCCCTCGAGGAGCTCTGGGCCCGGGCCCAGGTGGAGCCGGAAGCCCGGTTCGCCTTCCACCGCCGCCTGGCCGACGCCCTGGGGGGCCTGGTCCTGGGGGCGGCGGCCGCCGCCTTGGGCCTTTCCCTGCGGGAGGCCGCCTGGGCCTTTCTGGGGGTGGTCCTCCTCATCTTCGGCTACTACGTCCTCTGGACCTTGGCCGCCCAGCTCGCCCGCTACGACGTAAGCCCCCTCCTCGCCTACCTCCCCGACCTCCTTTACGGGGCCTTGGCGGGGGCGCTCGCCTGGAGGCTGCGGTGAAGACCCTGGACCGCTACCTTTTGCGGGAAGCCCTGCCCCTCTTCGGCGGCGGGCTCCTCGTCATCGTCCTCCTCTTCCTGGGCGGGGCGGTGTACGAGGTCCTGGCCCCCCTGGTGGCCAAGGGGGCCGACCCCTACACCCTCCTCCGCTACCTCCTTTTCCGCACCCCCGAGGCCCTGGTGCGGGGGGCGCCCGTGGCCTACCTCTTCGCCCTCCTCGTCCTCCTCTCCCGCCTGGGGGAGGACGCGGAGCTCAAGGCCCTCCTGGCCCTGGGGGTGCGGCGGGAGCGCCTGCTCCTTCCCCTCCTCCTCCTCGGGGCCGCCATCGCCCTCGCCGCCTTCCTCCTCGGGGAGGGCCTGGTGCCGCGGGCCCTCGCCCAGGGGCAGGACCTCCTGAGGCGGGAGGTCCTGGAGCGCCCGAGGGCCCTCCTCACCCCCGGCACCACCTTTCAGGACGCCAAGGGCCGGGTGGTCTACGTGGGGGAGGTGCGGGGGGAGGAGATCGGGAAGCTTAGGGTCCTCTCCCGGGAAGAGGTGCTCCTGGCGGAGAGGGGCCGCTTCCAGGGGGGGGTTTTGCGGGTGGAGGAGGGCCTGAGGGTCACCTACGAGGGGGACCGGCCCCGCACCCTGACCCGCTTTCAAAGGGGGGAGCTTTTCCTCCAGGACCTCACCTTTGACCCCTGGCCGAACCCGGCGAACCGGATGACCCTGGCCGAGCTCCGGGAGGAGGTGAGAAGGCTCCGCCAGATGGGGGTGCGGGCCGGCCTCGAGGCCACCACCTACTACCGCCGCTTCGCCGAGCCCCTGGCCGCCCCCGTCTTCGCCCTCTTCGCCGTGGGCCTCGCCTTCTACCTCCTCGGGGGAAGCCGGAGCCTGGGCCTCGTGGGGGTGGCCGTCCTCACCTTCTTCTACTACGCCACCTGGAGCGTGGGGCGGATCATGGGGGAGCAGAACGCCCTGGACCCCTTCCTCGCCGCCTTCGGGCCCAACCTCCTCTACGGGGCCTTGGGGCTTCTCCTCTTCCTGGGAGGGCGGCGGTGAGGTGGCTTTTCCTCCTCCTTCTCCTCGTCCCCGCCCTGGCCCAAGGGGGGGTGATCAAGGTCTTGGAGGCGGAAAGGCTGGAGCTCAGGGAGGAGGGGGGGGAGGAGGTCTTGGTCCTCACGGGAAGCCCGGTGCGGCTGGAGAGGGAGGGGGAGGCCCTGGAAGCCGAGCGGGTGGTCTACCTGAGGGGGAAGAGGCTCCTCCTCCTCTCGGGGAAGGTGCGCTACCGGGACCGGGAGGGGCGCCTTATTGAGGCCGAGGAGCTCCAGGTGGACCTCGCCGACGAGGGCTTTGACGCCCTCGAGGTCCGCATAGAGGCCAAGGACCTCCTCCTCACCGGCCCCCTCTGCCAGCGGGCGGCGGGGGCCATCCTCCTCAAGGAGGGCTACGCCACCCCCTGCTTCGGGTGCGGCCAGGAGGTCCCCGACTACGCCTTCCGCGCCCAGGAGCTCGTCCTCTACCCCGGGGACCGGGTGGTGGCGCGGGGGGTGACCCTCCTGGTCCAGGAGAAGCCCGTCCTCACCCTCCCCGTCCTCCTCCTCTACCTCTCGGAGAGGCGGCCCCGCCTCGAGGTGGGCCAGGACGAGGGAGGGCTCTACCTCGAGGCCGCCCTCCCCTACGCCAGCCCCTTCGGCCTCGGCTACACCCTCCTCGGCTACTACCAGGGCCGGGGCTACGGCTTCGGCCTGGACCACTTCGGCGTGGGCGAGGCCAAGGAGCGCTACTTCTTCTACCACAAGCCCCCGGACACCTTCCGCTACCGGGGGGAGTACGAGCTGAAGCGGGGGGAGTTTTCGGTGGCGGCCCTCGTGGAGCGGGACGACACCCGGGAGAAGCTCACCCGCTTCCGCCTTTCCGCCCTCCTCCCCGGCGCCCCAAGCCCACAGGACTGGCGCTACGCCCTGAGGCTCGAGGGCTTCCTGGACCACGACCCCGCCACCCCCCCGCCCCGCACCCTCCAGCGCCTCCCCGAGCTGGAGGTCCAAAGCCCCACCCTCCGGGAAGGCCCCTTCAGCCTCCAGGGAAGCCTCCAGGCGGGGCGCTACCTGGCGGAGACCAACCCCCTAAACCGCTCCGCCCGGGCCCTCGGGCCCTACGCCGAGGCGGGAAGGCTTCTCCTGGCCCACGCGGAAACCCTGGCCCTCTCCCCCTGGCCCGGGGCGAGCCTCCAGGGGGAGAACCGCTTCCGGGGCTTCTACTACACCACCCAGAACCCCGACGGGGAGCCCGAGCGCCAGGTGGACTGGACCACCCGCCTGGCCCTCCGGCAGGCCCTGGGGGGGGTTAGCCTCGAGGCGGGCTACTTGAGGAGCGTCCAGGAGGGGGAAAGCCCCTTCCGCTTTGACGCCCTGCCCCAGCGGAGGACCCACCAGGCCACCCTGGCCCTCGGCTTCCAGGAAAGGCCCCTCGCCCTCTCCCTCAAGGGAGGGCGGGACCTGGAGGGCGGGAAGTACCTCCCCCTGGAGGCCGAGGCCAGGCTTCAGGACCAGGGGTATGGCCTCCTCCTCTACCACAAGCGGGGCCTGGAGGAAGGCCCCCTGGAAACCCGGGCCGAGGGAAGCCTCACCCCCTACCCCTTCTCCCTGCGGGCGAGCCTCCGCTACGACCACCAGGGGGCGCGCTTTGACCCCCTCCTCCTCCAGGCCGGCTACGCCCTCCCCGGGGGAAGCCTCAACCTCGCCCACCGCCACGGCCTGAACGGGGAGGGGGCGCTGGACACGAGCCTCACCCTGGCCTTCCGGGAGGGGCAGGAGGCCTACACCCTGCAGGCCCGAAGGGACTGGACGAAGGACACCCTCCAGGCCTCGGGGCAGGCCATCTTTGGACCCAATAGCTTTTCCCTCCAGGCCGCCCTGGACCCCCAAGCCCTCGCCTACCAGTCGAGCTTCCGCTCGGGAAGCGCCCCTGGGCCCCTTTGGGACCTCCTCCTCTCGGGGCGGTACCGGGAGGGCTTCCGGGAAACTAACCTCCGCCTCGGCCTCGCCCAGGCCCTGCCCGAGGTGGGCTTCCGCCTCGCCGCGAACCTCCACCTGCCGGAGGTGGAGGACGGGGAGGTCTACCTCAAGGACCTCGCCTTCTCCGGCGGCGTGGAGCTTTGGGGGCCCACCCCGCCCGACGAAAGCGGGGAAAACGCCCTCCCCGGGCTTTCCTTTTCAGGAAGCCTCACCTACACCCGAAGGCCCACAAGCCCGGAAGGCTACGCCCTCGCCCTCCGGAACTTCGGGCCCACCCTCACCTTCCTCGGCCGGGAGAACACCAAGCTCCACCTCTCCGCCCTCCTCACCCAAAACCTCCCGGGAACCCCCTTAAAGCCCAAGTTCCTCCTCACCCTGGACCGCTGCTGCTGGGCCATGCGCTTCACCCTGGACGCGGCCAAGGGCGAGGTGCGCCTCGCCTTCCTCTACGGGGGGCAGGCGGCGGAGGTGCTCATGAACGAAGAAGGCGTGCGCTTGGGAGGTGTGCCGTGAAGCGGCTTGGGTTTCTCCTGCTCTTCCTCACCGCCTGCACGGGAAGCCAGGAGCCCCCCCTCCCCGCCCTCCTGGCGGCGGGGGGGGAGAATGAGGTGCGCTTTTACCGCGCCCGGGACCTCCAGGGGGGCGCGGCGGCCCCCGTGGGGACCTGGAGCGCGCCCGGGCTTCAGGACCTGGCCTACAGCACCCCTTCCCGCAGGCTCTACCTCCTCTTCCCCGACCGGGTGGAGGCCTACGACGCCGCGGGCTTCACGGAGGCCTCGGTCCCCAAGGGAACCCCCTCGGTCCAGGCCTTTCCCGGGGGCGTGGACTGCACGGGGGGCTACCTCCGCCTGGGTCAGGCCCGCCTCCTCGCCCACTGCCCGGGGGCGGGGCGGGCCTTCCTCTGGAGCCTGGACGGGGGCGGAAGCCTGGAGGAGGCGGACCTCACGGGCCTGGACCCCGCTTCCCGCCTCGCCCTCCTCCCCCAGGGGAGCCTGGACCTCCTGGCCTACCTGACCCGGGGCGTTCTGGGCTTCCGCCCGGCCCAGGACCCCCAAGGAACCCCTTCCCTGGAAAAGCCCCTGAGCCCCCCCTTGGACCGGGCCCCCTTTGACCTCCGGGCGGACGCCGCTAAGGGGAGGCTTCTTGGCCTCGGGGCCACCGCCACCGAGGCCCGCCTCTACACCCTCCAGGGGGAGGCCCTGGGAAGCCAGAAGGTCCTGGGGGACTTCTTCGGCACCCCCCACCTGGCCCTGGACCCGGTGGCGGGCCTCGCCGTCTACGGCCGGGGCTTCCAGGCCCTGGAGCCCAAGGCCTCCCCGGTCCTCGAGGCCTACGCCGACTTCGCCGCCGGCGCCGTGGGCCAGGACGGGTACCTGTACCTGGCCTCGGGAAGCCTCCTCTACGTCTACGACCTCGTCCCCTCCCCGCCCCAGAGGGTGGCCACCCCCTCCTTGGGCTTCGCCCCTAAGGCCCTGGCCTTCCTCCCCGTAGAATAGGGGCATGCTCCAAGGGAAGGCTTTTCTCATCACCGGGGCCGGAGGGGCCCTGGCCCGGGCCCTCATCCCCGCCTTCCACGAGGCGGGGGCCAGGCTCTTCCTCTCCGACCCCCGCCCCGAGCGCATGGCGGAGAGGGCCAAAGCCGTGGGGGCCAAGACCTTCGTCGCCGACCTCACCAAACCGGAGGAGGCCCTGGCCCTGGCCCGCTTCGTGGAGGCCGAGGCCCCCCTCCACGGGGTGGTCCACACCGTGGGGGGCTTCGCCGCCGGGCGGTTTCTGGACTCGGACCCCGGGCTTTACGACTGGATGCTGGACCTGAACCTCCGCACCGCCTACAACCTCCTCCGGGCCGTCCTCCCCTACCTGGAGAAGCGGGGAGAGGGCTTCTTCGCCGCCTTCGCCGCCGGGCCCGCCTGGACGGGAGTGGGCCCGGGAAGGGCCCTCTACACCGCGGCCAAGACCGCCCTGGCGAGCCTCCTAAGGTCCTTGCAGGGGGAGGTGGAGGGGGTGCGCTTCCTCGTGGTCTACCCCATGGGCACCCTGGACACCGAGGCCAACCGCAAGGCCATGCCCGAGGCGGACTTCTCCCGCTGGATCGCCCCCGAGCTCGTGGCGGAGATGGTGGTGGAGGCGGCCAAGGCTAAGGGCGGGAGGCTTCTTGAGCTTCCCATCTACCCGCCCCTCTAGCCCCCAGGTAGGCCCCGAGGAAGTCCGCCACGAGGTCCAGGCCGAAGGCCTCCCGCCCGGGGACGAAGCTCTGGTGCCATTCGTCCACCACGCCGTAGAGGGCGGAAAGGAGAAAGGCCGGGGCAAAGCGGGAAAGGCCCCGCCGCCAAAGGGCTCCCAAAAGGGCGTAGGCCAGGAAGTGGGCGAGCTTGTCCCAAGGGTGGGGAAGCCCGGCCCCCGGGGCGGGCCGGTCGGAAAGCCACCAGAGCGCGCCCATCCAGAGGAGGGCGAGGAGGGCGAAGAAGGGGCGCACTAGGCCTCCACCAGCTCCCAAAGGACCCCAAGGCCGAAGCTTGGGTGGAGGAAGGCCACCCGGTGGCCCCCGAAGCCGGGCCTTGGGGCCTCGTCAATGAGCCTCGCCCCCTCCGCTTTAAGCCGGGCGAGGGCCTTTTCTATCTCGGAAGTGGCGAAGGCCAGGTGGTGGAGGCCGGGGCCCCGCTTGGCCAAAAACCGCCCCACGGGGGTATCCGGGCCCAGGGGGGCGAGGAGCTCCAGGAGGGTTTCCCCTTCCCCCTCCAGGAGGGCCACCCGCACCCCCTGGGCGGCCACCTCCCCTTCCGCCACCACCTGAAAGCCCAGAGCCCGGTAGCGGGCCTTGGCCTCCTCGAGGTCCTCCACGGCGATGCCCACGTGGTGGAGCCGCATGGGCCCATTCTAAAGGTCGTACCAGGGGGGCTTGCCCCGGAAGAGCTCAAGCTCCTTCCCCACCTCCTCCTTAGGGGCCTCCTCCAGCCGGATCACCTGGGGCGGGCAGCTCTCCACGCAGGCCCCGCACCCCGTGCAGGCCTCCACCTTCAGGTAGAGGACGTACTCCTCCCCCTCCCTCACCCGCCTCACCGCCTCCGTGGGGCAGACGTTGGTGCACACCGGGCAGAGGGTGCACCCCTCCTCCACCCGGATCCTCGGCCAATGGGCTTCCGGGGCGCGGCTTGCGGCGAGGCGCCTAAGGCGGAGCTCGGCGGGAAGCTCCCCCTCCTTCTCCTCCGGGGCGGGCAGGGGAAGCTCGGGAACAAGGTCGGCGGCGGTGCGCTTGGCGCTTCCCAGGAGGGCCTGGAAGAGCTCCCGCCGCGCCACGGGCTCCCCCGGAAGCGCCCCTTCCACCACCTCCACCTCCACGGGAAAGTAGCGCCGGGCCTCCTCGGCCATCCGCGCGAGGTGCTCGGGGACCTCGAGGCCCCCGATTCTGCACTCCGCGCAGTCCCCCCGGGCGAGGACCACCTTCCCGAAGCGGCTTCCCGCCTCGGCGAGAAGCCCCGGGGTGAGGCGGCCCAGGCAGAGGACCTCCTCCCCCTTGCCCTCCGCCTGGGAGCACCTGAGCTTCCCCTTCCCCCGGATGAGGGCCTCCTGGATGGCCCCGAGAGGGTACTCCAGGGCGAGGCCGGGGCAGACCCCGGTGCAGAGGCCGCACCCCGTGCACAAGACCTCGTCCAGCTCCACCCGCCACCCCTCGAGCCGCACCGCCCCCTTGGGGCAGGCCTGGTAGCACCTGTCGCACCCCCCCACGCTGTTCTTAAAAAGGAGGCAGCGGGCCTCGGTGTAGCGGGGCCTCGGGTCCGTGGCCTTGAGGAAGGCGTTGAGGAGGTTGTCCCAAAGGCCCATCAGCCCTCCGGGAGGAGGTCCCGGATGGCCTCCAGGAAGCGCTCAAACTGGGCGAAGTCCATCTGCTGCTGGTTGTCGGAGAGGGCCACCTTGGGGTTGGGGTGGACCTCCACGTGCACCCCGTCCGCCCCCACGGCCAAGGCGGCGCGGGCCAGGGGGGCCAAAAGGTCCGTGCGCCCGGCGGCGTGGGTCACGTCCACCACCACGGGAAGGTGGGTCTCCTGCTTGGCGAGGGCCACGGCGGAGAGGTCCAGGGTGTTCCGCGTCCAGCGCTCAAAGGTGCGGATCCCCCTCTCCGCCAGGATCACCGCCTCGTTCCCCTGGGCGAGGACGTACTCGGCGGCGTAGAACCACTCCTCTATGGTGGCGGAAAGCCCCCGCTTTAAGAGGACGGGGCGCCGGGCCTTCCCCACCTCCTTGAGGAGGGCGAAGTTCTGCATGTTCCGGGCCCCCACCTGGAGGATGTCGGCGTACTCCGCCACCACCTCCACGTCCCGGGTGTCCATGACCTCGGTGACGAAGACCATGCCGAAGGCGTCCGCCGCCTTGCGGCCAAGCCTAAGCCCCTCCACCCCGAGGCCCTGGAAGCCGTAGGGGCTGGTCCTGGGCTTGAAGGCCCCACCCCTTAAGACCTTCACCCCCTTGCCGGCGAGGAAGCGGGCCGTCTCCAGGATCTGCTCCTCGCCCTCAATGGAGCAGGGCCCGGCGATGAGGAGGGGCTTCTCCCCGAAGACCACGTCCTTGACCCGCACCCGGGTGGGCTCGGGCTTGTGCTTTCTGGAGTAGAGGAACTTCTTCTGGTCCTGGCGCTCCTCGAGGTCCAGGCTCGCCTGGAAGATCTCCTTGAAGAGCTTCCTTATGGTCTCGTTGGGAAAGGGCCCCGGGTTTTCCCGGGTGAGGTAGGCGAGCATCTCCTCTTCCCGCTTGGGGTCGTAGTGGGGAAGGCCGAGCTCCGTCTGGATGCGGCCGATCGCCTGAACAAGCCTTCCACGCTCCGAGAGGAGCCTAAGAAGCTCCCGGTTCACCCGGTCCACCTCTTTGCGGAGGGCCTGGATGCGCTCGTCCATGGCCTATTCTATGGCCCCCCCGCCCTCAGGGTGTCAAGCGGCCTCCTGGGGCCTCTGCCTCTCCGCGAGCCGGGCCACCAGGACGGAGACCCAGTAGAGGACGAGGAGGGGCCCGCTCACGATGAAGAGGGAGACCACGTCCACCGTGGGGGTGATGACCGCGGCCAAGGTGAGGAGGAGGACCACGGCCACCCGCCAGTTGCGGGCGAGGAAGGCGGAGGAGAGGATCCCCAGGCGGGCGAGGAGGTAGCTCACCACCGGCATCTCAAAGACGATGCCCATGACCCCCATCATCATGAGGATCTGGCCCATGTAGCGGCCGATGGAGATCTGGGGGGTGACCACGTCCCCCAGAAAGCCCAGGAGGAAGGGGACGGCGAAGGGCAGGAAGGCGTAGTAGGCGAAGAGCGCCCCGAGGGCAAAGCTGAACCCCGCCCCCAGGAGGAAGGGCACGGCCAGGCGCTTCTCGTGCTCGTAGAGCCCGGGGGCGATGAAGGCCCAGACCTGGTAGACGATGAAGGGAAGGGCGAGCACAAGCCCCCCGAAGGCCGCCACCTTCAGGGAGACGAGGAAGGGCTCGGTGATGTCCAGGACGATGAGGTTGACCTGGATGCCGTGGGCCTTGGCCGCAAGGTCCAAGGGCCTCTTCAACCACTCCAAAAGCTGGACCCTGAAGGTCCAGGCCACACCCGTCCCCACCGCCCAGGCGAGGAGGGACCAGAGGATCCGGGCGCGGAGCTCCTCTAAGTGCTCTACCAGGGGGGCTTCCTTCAAGCCTTGGGCTCCTCCTTGGCCTCCTGAGCGGTCGCGGGCTTGGGCTGGTCCTTCACCTCAAGGCTCTTCTCCAGCTCCTCCCGGATCTCCTGGGCCCCCCGCTTGAACTCGCGGATGCTCTGCCCCAGGGCGCGGCCGAGCTCGGGGAGCTTCCTGGGCCCGAAGATGAGGAGGGCGACGAGGAGGATGACGAGGATCTCCGGCATGCCGAGGGTCATGCCCTAAGTTTAGCACCCCGGAGCTGAAAGGGAGATGAAGGAAGCCAAGTGCCCGCACCTTGGCTTTGCAACACCGGATGCCCAAGCTTTGGCCGTGGGAAATTTTGGGGCCCCCACCGCGGCAAAAGCCGCGGTGGGGTACTTACCCTTCCCCGAGCTTCCTCAGGGCGTACCCCTCGAGGTTCTTCTGCCTCTCCCGGGCCACGGCCAGGGCGCCCTCGGGCACGTCCTGGGTGATGACGCTCCCCGCCCCCACCAAGGCGCGGTCCCCCACCCGCACCGGGGCCACGAGGACGCTGTTGGAGCCGATGAAGGCCTTCTTGCCGATCTGGGTCTTGTGCTTTCTCTTGCCGTCGTAGTTCGCGGTGATGACCCCGGCCCCGATGTTGGTCCCCTCCCCCACCTCGGCGTCCCCCAGGTAGGCCAGGTGCCCCGCCTTCACCCCCCGGTGGAGGACGCTCTTCTTCACCTCCACGAAGTTCCCCACGTGGGCCTCCCCCATGAGGACCGCCCCCGGGCGGAGCCTGGCGAAGGGCCCGGCGGAGGCCCCGGGGTGGAGGTGGGCCCCCTGGGCCACGGTGTGGGCGAGGACCTTGGCCCCGGGTTCCAACACCGTGTCCTCGAGGACGCTGTAGGCCCCCACCTCGCACCCCTCGCCGATCCGGGTCTTCCCCCTTAAGACCACCCCGGGCCAGAGGGTGACGTCGGGGGCGAGCTCCACCGAGGGCTCCAGGTAAATGGTCTCGGGGAGGATCATCCGCACCCCCTTCCCCATCCACTCGGCGCGAAGCCTCCTAAGAAGCACCCCCTCCACCCGGGCGAGCTCCTCCCGGGTGTTCACGCCCAAGGCCTCCTCCGCCACGCCCCGCACCGCCACCACCCTTTTGCCGTGGGCGCGGTAGATGGCGAGGAGGTCGGGGAGGTAGTACTCCCGGGCGGCGTTTTCGTTTTTCACCTCCTTGAGGGCCCGGAAGAGGAAGCCGTCAAAGGCGTAGGCCCCGGCGTTCACCTCCCGGAGGGCCTTCACCTCGGGGGAAGCGTCCTTCTCCTCCACGTTCCCCAAGACCTCCTCCCCCTCCCTGAGGATCCGGCCGTAGCCCGTGGGGTCAGGAAGCTCCACGGTGAGGAGGGCCATCCCCGCCCCCTCCCCCACCCTTCGGAGAAGGGCCTCCAGGGTCTTCGGGGAAAGGAGGGGGGTGTCCCCCTGGGTGACGAGGAAGGGCCCGGGGAAGCCCTGGAGGAGGCTTTCCGCCTGGAGGAGGGCGTGGGCGGTGCCGAGCTGCTCCTTCTGCCAGGCCACCTCCACGGGGTAGCCCTCCAGGGCCTCCACCACCTTTTCCCCCCCGTGGCCCACCACCACCACGAGGCGCTCGGGCCTAAGGACCAAAGCCGCCTCCACGGCGTAGAGGAGCATGGGCTTTCCCAAAAGGGGGTGAAGCACCTTGGGCAGGCGGGACCGCATCCTGGTCCCCTGCCCCGCGGCCAGGATCACGTGGGCGTGCATAAAGCTATCTTAGCCCCTTTCCGGTGTGGTCCTGCGCCACCTTTAAGCCCAGGGTCTGCAGAAAGCGCGCCAGGGCCGCCACCGCTTCCCTGACCCCGTCGGTGATGAGGGGGCTTCCGAAGCGGCTCACCCCGGCGTAGATCCCGTGGGCGCTCGTGCGCACCTCCAGGAGGAGGTCCTGGGTCAGGTCCTCCTCCTCCACGTGGGTGAGGACGTAGAAGCCGTGCTCTCCCCGGGCCACCTCCAGGAAGACCGCCACCCCGCCTTCCAGGGGCAGGGGGGTCTTGGCCAGGGGCAGGGCCTCGGGCAAGATTCCTTCCAAAAGGGCGTGGGCCACGGCGTACCTCCTTACGGGGGGCCAAGGGGTGGGGTCCTCGGCCACTTTGGTAAAGACGGCGTGGAAAAAGGGTCTTCCCGCCTCCTTCCACTTGAGGGCGTACTTGGTGCGGAGGTGGCTTTCCGGGGGGGGCCTCACCTCTATGCGGTAAAGCCCCGTCCTCTCGGCTTCCTCGAGGGCGAAGCGAAAATACTCCTCGTGGTCGGTGGTGAGGAGGAGGCTTCCCCCTTCCGCAAGCCTAGTGGAAAGCTTCCGGAAAAACCCCTCCTGCAGGAGGCGCCTTTCTTGGTGGCGCTTCTTGGGCCAGGGGTCGGGGAAGTTGACGATGACCCGGTGAAGGCTCCCCGGGGGCACCAGGTTCCTTAGGGCGAAGGGGCCCTCCCCGTGGTAGAGGCGGACGTTCCCCAAGCCCTCCCGGCGCATCCTCCGGTAGGCCCTGAGCACGCTCGCCGCCGAGACCTCGGCCCCCAGAACGAGCCAGTGGGGGTGGGCCCTGGCGAGCTCCGCCGTGAAGCGCCCGTCCCCGAAGCCGATCTCCAGGACCAAGGGGCCTTCCCGCCCGAAGAGGTCCTTAGGGCCAGGAGGCCAGGAGGGAAGGAGGGCGGGGCGCACCAGCACGAGGAGCGATTATAGGGGTTTTCACAGCGCCTTCAAAGGGAGTTAAGGACATCCCGCCCACCACCCTTTACCTCAAGCCCGGGTACATCCGCTCGGTGGACCCAATAAGGCCGTACTCCTCCCACCTCGCCTCCACCAGGGCCTTCACCTTGGGGGCCATGCGGATCCTCTCGGGCCAGACCCGCTGGAACCCCTCCTCGGGAAGCTTCCTCGTGCCGTCCAGGACCAGAACCGGCCCCTCCGCCCCCGGCATGACCCGGGCGTCCCGCTCGGGGTCTATGTTGTTGAGCACGTACCAGAGGAGTTCCTCCGGGGTTAGGGCGGTATCCCCGTCGGCGAGGAGGAGGAGGCGGACCCCGGCGCTTTGCGGGGTGCTTAGGAGCCTCTCCGCCACCTCCCAGGCCTGGTGGGGGCGGCGCTTCTCCAGCACCGCCCCCCAGAGGCCCGGCCACTGCCTCTGGGCCAGGACCTCGGGGTCCTCGGGGAGCTCGGGGTGGGCCCTCGGGGTGAAGGCCACCTCCCCCCCTTCCTCGGGGAGTTTCCTCGTGCCGTCAATGACGAGCTTCCCCCCGAAGGCGAAGGCCCGGGAGCTATGGTCCAGGGCGTCCAAGGGGCCCCTTAGGAGGAGGGTGTCCCGCCCGGGGAGGGCGCGCTTGAGGGCCTCGAGGAGCGCGGGAAACCCGGGCTTCACCGGCACCCCCTCGTCCACGGCCAAGAGGACCTTGGCGAACATCATCTGCCCGAGGCCCAGCATCCCGTAGGCCACCTTGTAGGCCTGCCCCGGGTACTCCTTGCGCAGGGCCACGTTCACCCAGTTGTGGGCCACCCCCTCGGGGGGCAGGTGGTAGTCCGCCACCTCGGGGAGGACGAGGCGGATTGCGGGGAGGAAGAGCCTCTCCGTGGCCTCAATGAGGTAGGCGTCCTCCATGGGGGGGACCCCTACCAAGGTGGCGGGGTAGATGGCCCCCTTGCGGTGGGTGAGGGCGGTGACGTGGAAGCGGGGGTAGAGGTCTATGGGGGTGTAGAAGCCCGTGTGGTCCCCGAAGGGGCCTTCCTCCACCCAGGGCTCCTCGGGGTCTATGTAGCCCTCGAGGACAAACTCCGCCTCGGCGGGCACGGGAAGGTCCACGGTCACCCCCCGGGCGAGCTCAATGGGGGCTCCCCGGAGGAAGCCCGCCAGGTGGAACTCGCTCACCCCCGGCAAAGGGGGCAGGGGGGCGGTGGCGGCGTAGGTGAGGACCGGGTCCCCCCCCAAGGCCACGGCCACCTCTAGCCTCTTCCCCAGCTTCTTCGCCTTCTCCAGGTGGCGGCGGCCCACCTTGTGGAGCTGCCAGTGCATGGCGGTGCTCCTTCGGTCCAGGACCTGCATGCGGTACATGCCGAGGTTGAGCTCCCCGGTCTCCGGGTCCTTGGTGATGACGAGGGGCAGGGTGAGGAAGGGCCCCCCGTCCAGGGGCCAGGTCTTGAGGACGGGAAGGCGCCCTAGGTCCACCGCCTCGCCCCGGAGCACCACCTCCTGCACCGGGGCCCTCTGCACCCTCCTCGGGAAGAAGCCCCTAAGGAGAGGAAGCTTGGGGAGAAGCCCCATGAGGGCGGAAAGCCCCCCCTTCCCCGGCTTGAGCTGCAAAAGGAGCTCCACCTTCCTCGCCAGCTCGTCCAGGTCCTCCACCCCCAGGGCGAAGGCCGTGCGGGCCCGGGTGCCGAAAAGGCCGATGGCCACGGGGAAGTCCTTGCCCAAAACCCGCTCAAAGAGGAGGGCGGGGCCCCCCGCCTTCACCACCCGGTCCGCGATCTCGGCGATCTCCAGCTCGGCGCTCACCGGGACGCGGATGCGCCTGAGCTCCCCCCGCCTCTCCAGGGCCTCGAGGTAAGCCCGAAGGTTCCGAAACACGGGCCTTAGCTTACCCCTAGAGCTCCAGAACAAGGTGCTCTAAGCGGAAGTCCCGAGGGGTGCCCCGGACCAGGACGGCCTCGAGGCGCACCGGGAGGTCGTCCCGCCCGAGGAGGAAGCGGGCGCTTTTTAGGAGCCTTTCCACCTTCTTTGGGGTGATGGCCTCGAGGGGCGTGCCGAAAGCCGAGGAGCCCCTCTGCTTCACCTCCACCACCACGTAGACCCCCTCCTTCTCCAGAAAGAGGTCCACCTCGCCGAAGGGGGTACGGCGGTTTTTCCCCAGGAGGCGGTAGCCCTTGCCGAGAAGGAAGCGGAGAGCCTCCTCCTCGGCCCACCTTCCCCTCAAGGCGCCCATTCCTGGAAGAGCTCCCCGTCCAGGTAGAGGCGGAACCGGGCCTCCCCCTGGACCTGGTAGCTTCCCTCCAGCCTTAAACCCTCCCGCCCCATCCCCTCGTAGACCACCCGCTCCCCCCGCTCGTCCAGGAGGACCAGGCGCACCCCCTTGCCCTCCGCCTCCGGGGGGAGGTCCAAGGCCAGGCTCACCGTTCGGGCCTGGGGCTCGGGAGGGGCGGGAGGCAGGAGCACCTCCCCCCGCACCGCCACCCGGAGGCGCACCCCGCCCCCCGGGGGCACGGGGGTGCCGGGGGCGGGGTCCTGGGCCAGCACCGTGCCCTCCGGGGCCCCGGAGGGCACCTCCTCCACCTGGGCCTGGAGGCCGGCGGCGTTCAGGAGGAAGAGGGCCTCTTCCCGGGAAAGGCCCGTGAGCCTGGGCAGGAAGACCGAGGCCTCCTGCCGGGCCCCCTGGGAGAGGAGGAGGCGCACCCCGCCCCCCGGGGGCACGGGGGTGCCGGGGGCGGGGTCCTGGGCCAGGACCACGCCCAGAGGCTCCTGGCTCGGGAGATAGGCCTTCCTCGCCACCTTAAACCCCAGCTCGGCAAGACGGGCCTCGGCCTCCTCCTCCCTAAGACCCCCGAGGTCGGGCAAGGGGTTGAGGCGGGCCTGGTTCAGGAGAAGGCGCACCGCCCGCCCCTCCCTCAGGCGGGTGCCCGGGGCCGGGTCCTGGGCCAGGACCACGTCCTTGGGCTTGGTGGGGTCGTTGCCCGCGGCCGCCTCCACCCTAAGCCCCGTGTCCTTGAGGAGGAGGAAGGCCTCGCGGGCGCTTTTGCCCACGAGGTCAGGCACGGTGTACTCCGGCGGGTTGAAGTAGCGGTAGAAGGCCTGGCCCAAAAGGAAGAGGCCCAGGAGGGAAAGGAAAAGGCCCGGGACCACCCCTAGAAGCCTTTCCCCGGGCTTTCTCCCCTTGGGCCTGGGAAGCCTCCCCTGGAGGGGCCAGGGGGCGAGGTAGGCCACCCCGTCCTCGGCCATGGCCAGGTGCTCCCGCCCAAAGCCCAGGGGGGCCAGGGCCTCGAGGGCCGCCTTGGGCGGGGCCTTGCGGGCCAGGGGCTTCTCCGGGAAAAAGACGTAGTGCCTCCCGGGCTTGGCGGAGACCTGGGCCTCCAGAAGGCCGAGCTCCTGGAGCCGGCGCACGGCGGCCCGGTAGCGGTAGAAGCGCTCCTTGTCCTCGGGGGTTTTCACGTCAAAGAGGAAGACCAGCCCCCCCTCTACCCGGTAGAGGGTGACGCCCTCCTGGGCCCTCAGGGTCTCCAAAACCGGGTAGCGGTCGTCCAAAAGCATGCGTGGCCCATTATACCCGCCGCCAGAGCCCCTCCCTCGCCTATACTTGGAAGTGCTATGTGGGACGTTCTCGTGGTGGGTGGGGGGCCTGCTGGGCTTTCCGCCGCCCTTTTCCTGGCCCGGGCCGGGCTCAAGGTCCTGGTGCTGGACGGCGGCCACGCCAAGATCGCCCAGGTAAGCCAGGTGCCCAACTACCCGGGGCTCTTGGACGAACCTTCCGGGGAAGAACTCCTAAGACGCCTGCGGGAGCACGCCGAGCGCTACGGGGCCGAGGTGCGGCGGGGCCTGGCGCGGGGGGTGCGGGATATGGGCGGGGTCTTCGCGGTGGAGACCGACGGAGGCCTGGAGGAGGCGGAGAGGCTCCTCCTCTGCACCCACAAGGACCCCACCCTGCCCTCCCTCCTAGGCCTCGCCCGCCGGGGCACCTTCCTGGACACCGACGAGGGAGGGCGCACCAGCTACCCCCGGGTCTACGCCGCCGGGGTGGCCCGGGGTAAGGTGCCGGGTCACGCCATCGTGAGCGCCGGGGACGGGGCCTACGTGGCCGTGCACCTGGTCTCGGACCTGCGGGGCGAGCCCTATAAGGATCACGCCAAGTAGGCCTACACCGGGCGGCCCGCCATCATGAAGCTCGCGGTCATCCCCCCGTCCACGGGGAGGATGGCCCCGGTGATGAAGCTGGCCTTCGCCGAGGCCAGGAAGAGCACGGCCTCGGCCACCTCCTCGGGAAGCCCGAGCCTTCTTAGGGCGTGGAGGTCCTCCCAGTCCCGGCGGGTCCTCTCGGGGTCCGGAGAGAGGGCGATGGCCTCCAGGACCGCCTCCGTGGCGATGGCCCCCGGGGCCACGGCGTTCACCCGGATGCCCAGGGGGGCGAGGTCTAAGGCCATGGAGCGGGTGAGGTTGACGAGCCCTCCCTTGGAGGCGTTGTAGGCGGCGTTCTCCTGCTCGGCGAAGAGGCCCTGGACGCTGGCCACGTTCACGATGGCCCCGCCCCCCACCTTCTGCATCTCCCGGGCGGCCAGGGCGGAGAGGTGCATGGGGGCGGTGAGGTTCACCTCCAAGACCCGCCGCCAGGCGGGGAGGGGCACGGTGAGGACGGAGCCGGGATGGGCGGTGGCGGCGTTGTTCACCAGGACGTCCACCCGCCCCAGGGCGCGGGCCGCCTCCTCGAGGAACCGCACCCGGTCCTTCTCCTCGGCGAGGTCCGCCTGGACGAAAAACCCTCCCACCTCCCGGGCCACCTCCCGGCCCTCGGGCAAAAGGTCGCACAGGGCCACCATGGCCCCCTCCCGGGCGAAGGCCAGGGCGATGGCCCGGCCGATGCCCCGGGCCGCCCCCGTGACCAAGACTCCCTTGCCCTCAAAAAGCCCCATGCCCCTAGCCTAAAAGCCCCAGGGCCTCCAGGGCCCTTTCCCGGGGCAGGGCTCCCTGGACCACCTCCCTGCCGCCCCCCTTGGCCCCCAGGGCCTTGAGCCTCGCCAGGACCTCCTGGGCCCTCGGGCCGAGGAGGGCGAAGCGCCCTTCCGGGCTCACGAGGAGGAAGGTCCTTTGGCTCCAGGCGAGGAGCCTCTTGGCGAGCTCCCCCAGGACCGCCTCCGGCACGAGGAGGGCCTCCTCCTCCAGGGCCCGGGGCAGGAGGGCCTCCACCAGGGCCTCCTTCAGGGCCTGGTTTTCCCCCTTCAGGGCGTAGAGCTCCTCCTGGAGCCTCTTGATGGGCTTTTCCAGCTCCAGGGGGTTCGTGGAGAAGGCGAGGGCCAGGCGGGAAAGGAGGGCGTGCTTGGCGTGGTAATCCTCCAGGGCCTCCCACCCGGCCATGAAGTGGACCCGCGTCCCCCCCTTGTAGCGCTCCCACTTCAGGACCTTGATGGGCCCCGCCTGGGCGCTGGTCTTGAGGTGGGTCCCCCCGCAGGCCGCCAGGTCAAAGTCCCCGATCCTTACCAGGCGCACCTTGCCCCGCACCTTGGGGGGGCGCCGCAAGGGGTACTGGGCGAGCTCCTCCTCGGAGACGAAGAAGGCCTCCACGGGGTAGTCGGCGTAGACGGCGAAGTTGGCCAGGGCCTCCGCCTCCCGCACCCGGGCCTCCTCCGCCTCCTCCTCGAGGTCCACGGTGCACACCGGCGAGTCCAGGCTCACGGCCACGGTGTGGTACCCCCCGGCCCGGAGAAGGGCCTGGGAGAGGAGGTGCTGGGCGGTGTGGCGTTGCATGTGGCGGAAGCGCCTTCCCCAGTCAATCTCCCCCTCCACCTCCGCCCCCTCGGGGATGGGGGCGGAGAGCACGTGGACCACGTCCCCGAAGGCCTTCTCCTCCTCGTAGGCCTCGAGGACCCGGACCTCCCCGAAAGCCCCCCGGAGGACCCCGGTGTCCGCGGGCTGGCCCCCGGACTCGGGGTAGAAGAGGGTCTCGGAGAGCACCGCGTAGTGGCCCTTCTCGTCGCTCCAGGCCCTTTGCACCCGGGCCCGGAAGCGGGTGGCGTAGCTGTCCTCTTGGTAAAGCCTCACGCCCCTTAGGATAAGGAGGGCCGGGTGCAGAAAGCCCAGGTTGCCCTCCAGGGTTTAACCTGGTACGGGTGGAGGCCCTTGGGTGGCCGGAAGGCGCCGCCCCACGCTCCCGGCAAAAGCCTCCATGGAGCACGGGAAAGGGCATGAGGGGGGAGAGGCTGGATAAAATCCTCGCCCGCCTGGGCCTGGGAAGCCGCAAGGAGGTGGCCCGGCTGGTGCGGGCGGGGAAGGTGCGGGTCCTGGGCCAGGTGGTCAGGGACCCCGGCTTCCGCCTGCCGGAGGGGGCCGGGGTGGAGGTGGAGGGGAAGCCCCTGGAGGTGCGGCGCCACCACCACGTCCTCCTCCACAAGCCCAGGGGCTTCGTGACGAGCCGGGCCGAGGGGCCCTCGGTCTACGCCCTCCTGGAGGGCTTTCCCACCCGGGACCTCTCCCCGGTGGGCCGCCTGGACAAGGACGCCGAGGGCCTCCTCCTCTTCACCACGGACGGCGAGCTCCTCCACCGCCTCACCCACCCCCGGCACAAGGTGGAAAAGCGCTACTTGGTGCACCTGGAGCGGCCCGTGGGGCCCGAGGACGTGGAGGCCTTCCGGGAGGGGATTCTCCTTTACGGCGAGAAGACCCTACCCGCCGAGCTTTTCCCCCTGGAAGACCCCACCTGGGCCGAGGTGGTCCTGAGGGAGGGCCGCTTCCACCAGGTGAAGCGCATGTTCCAGGCCCGGGATAACCGGGTCCTCTACCTCAAGCGCCTCTCCCTGGGCCCCCTGGGGCTTGGGGACCTCCCCCCGGGAAAGGCCCGCTTTCTCACGGAGGAAGAGGAAAAGGCCCTTTACGCCGCCGTGGGCCTTCTGCCGTGAGGCGCCGACCCGAGCCGGGTGGATGGCCGTGGCCCACAAGCTCCTCAGGCGGATGATGGGGCGGCTCAGGGAGTACTACGCCGGTCGGTTGGCCCAGGGGGTGGCTTGACGCTCAAGACAGTATCAATCCCCTTACGGGGCTATGTGGTTTGCAACGAGGGTAGTGAAGATCGGCTTTCTCCTTAAGAGCTTGTCTTGGTCGCAATCCCCTTACGGGGCTATGTGGTTTGCAACCCGTTTCCTGAAGGATGGTGAGCTTTGCTGGAGAGTGCTCTAGTCGCAATCCCCTTACGGGGCTATGTGGTTTGCAACCTGGTGGCCGGGGAGCCCGAGGTGGAGGCTCAGGATGACCGGTCGCAATCCCCTTACGGGGCTATGTGGTTTGCAACGCGTATGGAGAATCAGATACTAGCTGGGATTTTTCGGAGTCGCAATCCCCTTACGGGGCTATGTGGTTTGCAACGAATGGGAGAGGCCCCTTGAGGCTTTCGAGGGGCTGGACGAGTCGCAATCCCCTTACGGGGCTACGTGGTTTGCAACTGGGGAGGCTTCGGCTTCCCCTACACATGGAAGAAAGTCTACAGGTCGCAATCCCCTTACGGGGCTATGTGGTTTGCAACTTGAGAGAAAAGGGAAGCCCGAAGAAAAGAGTACTTGGAGTCGCAATCCCCTTACGGGGCTATGTGGTTTGCAACCTGTCTGTTCTATGGCGTGCTAGATGATTTTCCGATAGTTTAGGTCGCAATCCCCTTACGGGGCTATGTGGTTTGCAACTAGGGGAGGAGGGCCTCCTCGAGGGGGCCGCGGAGACGTCGCAATCCCCTTACGGGGCTATGTGGTTTGCAACTCTACCCCCCTAAGAACCCCGTCCTGGAGGGCATTGCCAGAGGGGGGTTTATGAGAAAGATGAAGCTTGGAATATGCACACGGCGAATAACGGGGGTTTTCGGGGGTTTATGCCGATGAAAAGCCACAGGAGAAAGGGGCGATGAGAAGGGGAAAACGCATATTGCCCATCCCCAAGGGAAGAACTGG
>NZ_JBWGQW010000015.1:0-39223 GCF_056332225.1 Thermus sp.
TCCTGGGGCTCTATGCGGTATAGCGGCCAAGTCTGTCAGGCCCAGGGATAGGTAGCAACTTGGGTTAAACTAAGGGCATGATCCGGCCCGTGGCCCGCAAGGACCTCCCGGGGCTCCTTAGGCTCCTCCGCCACCTGGACCAAAGCCCCGAGCGGGGGGTTCTTGCCCCGGAGGCCCGGGACCTCGAGGGCCTGGCCGAGGAGCTGGAGGACGGCCTGGTCCTGGTGCGGGAGGAAGAGGTGGCGGGGTACGTGGGCCTTTACCCCTTCTGGGACGGGGCCGCCTTGGAAGGGCCCGTGGCCTACCGCGAGGAGGACCTGCCCCTCCTCCTGGAGGCGGCGGAGGGGCGGGCCCAGGAGGTGGCGGTGGAGCGGCTCTACGCCTTCCCCCGGGAGGAAAACCGGGCCCTGCGCCGGGCTTTGGAGGGGGCGGGCTTCGGCCTCCTTCACGTGACCTACTTCTTCGTCAAGCGCCCTGAGGGGCTGGACTACCCCGCCCCCGAGGGGGTGCGGGTGGAGGAGGGCTTCCCCGGGGCGGAGGTCTACCGGGAGCTCTACCGGGAGAGCGAGGAGAGCTGGGCCCTGCGCCTCCGCTGGACGGACGAGGAACTGGAGGAGCACTTCCAGGACCCCGCCGTCCACCTGTTGGTGGCCTACCGGGGGGAGGTCCCCGTGGGGATGGCCGAGGTGGAGCTGGAAGGAAAAGAGGCCAGCGTGGCCTACATCGGGGTCGTCCCCGAGGCCCGGGGCCAGGGCATCGGCCGCGCTCTTCTTTCCGAGGCCGCCAAGCTCGCCAAGAAGAAGGGGACCACCCTCTTCCGGGTGCGGGCCCACGACCACGAGAAGGGGGCCTTGGAGCTTTACCGGGGCTTAGGCTTTAGCCTCGAGGAGGCCGTGGCCACCTACGCCAAGGAGCTCAAGGCCAGGCGGTAGGTCGCCGCGTGGGCCTCCACGGTGAGGCGGGGGTCGCGGTTGTACCCCCCGCCCATCACCACCACCAGGGGCACCCCCAGGGCCTTGACGAACCGGAAGACCCGCTCGTCCCGCCGCCTCACCCCCTCCAGGCTTAGGGCGAGCCTGCCGAAGCGGTCCCCTTTTAGGACGTCCACCCCGGCGTTAAAGAAGACGAGGTCCGGGCGGAAGGCCCGGGCCTTATCCAGCGCCTCCTCCAGGGCCCAGAGGTAGGCCTCGTCCCCCGCCCCGTCGGGAAGGCCCACGTCCAGGTCGCTCCTTTCCTTCTTCAGGGGGTAGTTCCGCTCCCCGTGGAGGGAAAGGGTGAAGACCGAGGGGTCCTCCTGGAAGAAGACCGCGGTGCCGTTCCCCTGGTGGGCGTCCAGGTCCACCACCAAAACCCGGCCCGAAAACCCCTCCTTGACCCGGAGCCAATGGACCGCCACGGCCACGTCGTTGAAGAGGCTGTACCCCTCGGCCCGGCCGGGGAAGGCGTGGTGGGTGCCCCCGGCGAGGTTGAGGCCGAGGCCCTCCTCGAGGGCGTCCAGGGCCGCGGCCAGGGTCCCCCCGGCGGCGTGGAGGGCGCGGAGGAGAAGGCCCTGGCTGAAGGGGAGGCCGAGCCTCAAAGACTCCTCCCGGGTAAGCCCCTCCCCGAAAAGCCTCTCCAGGTAGGGGGCCTCGTGGGCCAGGAAGAGGGCCTCCCGGGGCACCTCGGGGGCCGGGAGGACGGGAAGGAGCCCCTTCAGGGCCTCGGCCACGCCCCCGTACTTGTAGAGGGGGAAGGGGTGGCCCTCGGGCAGGGGGAAGGAGAGGTGGGCCGTGGTGTACGCCCGCACGCCCCTATCCTTAACGCTTTTCGCCAAAATGGAAAGGGGCGTGCGCCTCCTTCTCCCTTCCGACGTCCTCCTGACCCACGCCCCGCCCCCGGGGCCCAGACTTCGCCCACCGGGGGGCCAGGGTCTTCCTCCTCTTCCGCCCCCGGCCACACCCCGCTCCTCGGGGCGAACCCCAAAAGGCGGCACCGCACCCCCTGGGGGGTGCCCAGGGCCACGCCCTCATCGCTCTCTGAGCTGGCGGTAGGCCTCGTAGGCCGCCACCCCCACGGCCACCGCCAGGTTCAAGGAGCGCACCGGCCCCGGCATGGGGATCCTGATGGCGGGAAACCGGGTGAGGACCTCCCCGGGAAGCCCCCGGCTTTCGGGGCCGAAGAGGAGGAAGTCCCCCTCCTGGAAGCGGACCTCGTAAAGGGAGGCCTCCCCCCGGGCGCTGAAGGCATAGACCCTAGCCCCTCTAGGCAGGGCCTGGAGGAAGGCTTCAAAGGAGTCGTGGAGCCTGAGGTCCACGTGGGGCCAGTAGTCCAGGCCCGCCCGCTTGAGCTTGGGGCTAGAGAGGAGGAAGCCCAGGGGACGGATGAGGTGGAGGGGCCACCCCAGGGCGGCCGCGGTGCGGGCCACGTTCCCGGCGTTTTGGGGGATCTCCGGCTGGTAGAGGACCAGGTGGAGCATCACCGCCTCCGGTAGCGGGTGGCCGCCCCTCGGCCCACCCTTTCCACCCGGCCCTCCCGGACGAGGCGGCCGAGAAGCTCCAGGGCCCTTCTGCGGGAAAGCCCCAGGGCCTCCTCTAGGTCCCGCCTGGGCCTAGGGGTTTCCAGAAGGGCCAGGACCCGCTCCGCCAGGGGGTCCTTGCGGGCCAGGTGGTACCGCCCCCCCTCCTTGCGCAGGAGGCCCATCTTCTCCATGCGGGAAAGGACCCGGCGCGCCGCCTCCTCGGGAAGCTGGAGGGCTCGGGAAAGATCCTCCAGGCCCGCCTCCCCCACCCGGCGCAGGTACCCCACGGCGATGAGGTGGTCCAGGCTGAAGGCCCCGAAGCGCTCCTGGGCCTCGGCGAGCTCCCGCACGAAGGCCTCGTCCAGCTCGGGGTTGTAGAGGATGAGGGTCAGGGCCTCCGGGAAAAGGCGGTACTCCGGGGGCTCCTTGCCGTGCTTGAGGAGGAGGCGGTACATCTTGTCCACCCCGCTTCCCGCCCGCTCCACGTAGCCCAGGCGGTAGAGGGCCTCGGCCAGGCGGGGGTTCCGCCTCTTTGGGGGGTGGCGGAGGACGTTCTCCGGGGTGATGCCGGGGGGGAAGCCGCCGGGGTTGGAGACCTCCAGCCGGTCCCGGTGGTGGTGGACCTGGATGGCGTCCTGGCTCCGCCAGTCCCGGTGGACGAGGGCGTTTAGGAGGGCCTCCCGGTAGACCTCCTGATCAAAGTCCCAGACCTCGAGGCGGAAAAGCCCCACGGTGAGGTAGCGGACCCGATTCCGCGCCTGGATGAGCTCCTTCAAACGCTCCAGGAGGGCGGGGATGGGCCTTAGGAGGTCCTCCCGGAAGCTGTAGCCCTCCTCGGCCTCGTGGAAGTAGTAGCTCACCTCGGCCTGGGGGAGAAGCCGCCTTAGGGCGAGGGGCGTTCCCACCAGGAGAAGGCCCGCCACCGTGGGGCGCACCTCCCCTTCCACCCGCTCCAAGAGGCCGAGGGAATAGAGGAGCTCCAGATCGGGCAGGGCGGCCAAGGAACTTCCCCTTTCCTCCAGGATGCGCCTCAAGCGCAGGACCTCCACCGGGTCCAGATCGGAAAGGCTCGCCGCGGGCAGGACCTGGGCGGTGAAGTCCGGCTCGGGCAGGGCCTGGCCCACCTTGAGCTCCGAAAGGCGGGCGCCGTCCCAGAAGGGCACCCGCCCCGCCCCCACGGCGATGGCCGCCGGGCTTTGGGGCACGTGGAGGGCCAAAACCCGCCCCTCCGGCCCCTCCAGCACCTCCACGTAGGGCAGGAGAAGGCCCTGGGTGAGCTGGAAGAGGGCGTGGGTGATCTGGAGGGGGTGGATCTCCGGGGCCCCGAGCACCCGGCCCTCCGGGTCCACGCCCAGGAAGAGGGTGCCCCCCTTGTGGTTGGCGAGGCCCGCGGCGTAGCGGGCGAGCTCCTCCGGGGAGAGGTCGTGGGGCAGGAAGAGGGTGCGCTCGTCCTGCCCCCGGGCCAGGCGCTCCTCAAGCTCCTCCCACGTCACGGGGCCCAGTTTACGGGGCCTGCGGGGAGAGGAGGGAGAGGCCTTTAGGCCCACCCGCTCTACCCGGCTTGCGGCGGGGGCTTCCGGCAAGCCCCTTCCCCGCGTTCGGGTAGCCGGGCCCGCAAGGCCTTGCGCCCTTCTGCCCTTGGCCCTAAGGGGAGAAGGAGCCCCTCCGAGCCCTCCCTGAGGCCCAGGGTGGGGGCCATCCCGAGGGCGGGCCGCACCGGGGGGGACGAGGCCCCGGCGAGTCCGGTACAATAGGGGCGTGACGGCCAGGCAGCGGCGCATCCTCCACCACCTGGTGGAGGAGTACATAAGGACCAAGGCCCCGGTGCCCTCGGCGCGGCTCGCCGAGGCCCTGGGCCTTAGCCCTGCCCTGGCCCGCTACGAGCTCATCGCCCTCGAGGAGATGGGCTACCTCACCAAGCCCCACGCCTCCGCGGGCAGGGTGCCCACCCGCCAGGCCTACCGCCAGTACTCCCTCTCCCTCCTCCCCCCCAAGCCCCTCCCCGAGGCCACCCAGGCCCGCCTGGAAAAGGCCCTGGAGGGGGCCAGGGAGCCCGAGGCCTTCCTGGTGAAAATGGCCTCCGGGCTTTCCGGCTACCCGGCCCTCCTCCACCTCAGGCCGAGGAAGGCCCCCAAGGTCCTCCAGGTCCACCTCTCCCCCCTCCCCGAGGGCACCCTGGCGGTCTTGGTGCTGGAAGGGGGAAGGGTGAAGGAGGCCCGGCTTCCCTTAAGCCTCTCCCCCGAAAGGCTCCGCCAGGCGGAGGAGGCCCTGGCCCGCCCCTTCACCCCTTCCGCCGAGCCTCCCCCGGGCCTGGAGGAGCTTTTTTCCCTCCTAGAGCGGGCCCTCCTTGGGGGGCTTTCCCTCACCTACCGGGAAGGCCTCGCCCAGGCCCTCAAGGAGCCCGAGGCCCAGGACCCAGGCTTCCTGGAGCGCCTGGTGCGCCTCTATGAAGAGGGGGCCGAGGACCTCCTCACCCCCCCGGGGGGCGTGGACGTGCGGGTGGGGGAGGTGGAGGGGCTCGCCCAGGTGCAGGCGGGCTTCCAGAAGGGGGAGTGGCTTGGGGAGATCGTCCTCCTCGGGCCCATGCGCATGCGCTACCCCGAGGCCCTCTCCGTGGTCTTAGGCCTCACCCAGGTCTATACTGGGAGCCATGCGCGTTGAGGTGCGCCTCTTCGCCCTCTACCGGGAGCAGGCGGGCCTGGAGCGCCTAGAGCTGGACCTCCCCGAGGGGGCGAGGGTGAGCGAGGTCAGGAGGCTTCTGGAGGAGCGCTTCCCCGGGCTTCGCCTCGAGGGCGGGATGGCCGCGGTGAACCAGGCCCTGGCGGGGGCGGAAACCCCCCTGAAGGAGGGGGACGAGGTGGCCTTCCTCCCCCCGGTTTCGGGAGGGCAGGACTCCTACGGCCTCACCCAGGAGCCCCTGGACCTTGGGGCCCTGGTGGCCTGGGCCGCGGCCCCGGAGTACGGGGCGGTGGTGAGCTTCCTCGGCACCACCCGAAGCCCCAACCGCGGGGAGGAGGTGGCCTTTTTGGAGTACGAGGCCTACCCGGAGATGGCGGAGAGGGTGATGGCGGAGATCCTCGCCGAGATGCGGGCCCGCTGGCCCCTAGGGCGCATCGCCCTCTGGCACCGCCTGGGCCGGGTGGACCCCGGGGAGGCCTCCATCGCCATCGTGGTCTCGGCCCGGCACCGCAAGGAGGCCTTCGCCGCCTGCCAGTACGCCATTGACCGGGTGAAGCAGGTCCTGCCCGTGTGGAAGAAGGAGCACCGCAAGGACGGGAGCTTCTGGGTGGAGGGCTTCGCCCCGGAGGACAAGCGGCTTTGAGGCTTAAGGCCTCCTTAGGGGGAAGATGACCTCCTTCGCGGCCATCGCCGGGCTCCTCCTCCTCGTCCTCTTCGTCCTTCCCCTCCTTCTGGGGTTTCTTTCGGGGCGGGCCTTCCGGGAAGGCCGGAGCCGGGTGGGCTTGGGCCTACTCCTCTTCGGGGCTTTCCTGGGCCTTTGGGCGAGGCCAAGGCCCTTGGGGCTCCTTCTCCTCCTCACGGGCCTCCTTTTGGGCTACGGGAGGCTTCGGCTATAATGGGGGGATGACCGAGCGGGCCCTGCGCCCCCTGACGGAGGAAGAGTACCTGGCCCTAGAGAGGGAAAGCCCCCTTCGCCACGAGCTTCTTGGGGGCCTTCCCTACGCCATGGCGGGGGCCAGCCTGGACCACAACCTCATCGTCACCAACCTGGTGGCCCTCCTCAAACCCTTGGCCCGGGCCAAGGGGTGCAGGGTCTACAGCGAAACGGTGAAGCTCAAGCTCTCCGAGGACACCTTCTACTACCCTGACGTCATGGTGGTGTGCGGCCCCAAGGCCCACCCCCTGTACGAAACCTCCCCCTGTCTGGTGGCGGAGGTGCTTTCCCCGGGCACGGAGGTCCAGGACCGGCGGGAGAAGCTTTCCCGCTACCTTCGCCTCCCGAGCCTTCTGGGCTACCTGATCTTGGAAAGCGGGCGGCCGGGAGGGGTTCTTTACCGGAAGACCCCGGAGGGGTTCCGGGAAGAGGCCTTGGGGGAAACCCTGGTTCTGCCCTGCCTCGAGGGGACCCTCCCCCTCGCCGCCCTCTACGAGGGGGTAGTATGAGGCCCATCCTGGAGCTCTTTCCCGAGGAGCTTCCCGGCGAGGGCTTCCGCAAGGCCCAGATCGCCCACTGGCTCTACGCCAAGGGGGCCCTGGACTTCGCCGAGATGACCGACCTCCCCAAGGCCCTGCGGGAGGTCTTGGGCCGGGAGTGGCGCATCTCGGAGTTCGCCCTGGTGGAGGCCTACCCCAGCCGGGATGGGAGCGTGAAGTACCTCTTCACCCTCCTGGACGGCCAGAGGACCGAGGCCGTCTACATGCCCTACGAGAACCGGAAGACCGTCTGCCTCTCCAGCATGGTGGGCTGCCCCGCGGGGTGCGCCTTCTGCGCCACCGGGGCCATGGGCTTCGGGCGGAACCTCACCGCGGCGGAGATCCTCTCCCAGCTCCTCGCCATCGCCCACCACCAGGGGATCTCCCCCCGGGAGATCCGGAACGTGGTCCTCATGGGCATGGGGGAGCCCCTGCTGAACCTGGGCAACGTCCTCAAAGCCGTCCGCATCATGCTCCACAAGAAGGCCCTGGCCATGAGCCCGAGGCGCATCACCCTCTCCACCGTGGGCATCCCCAAGGGGATCTACCGCCTCGCCGAGGAGGACCTGGGGGTGCGCCTCGCCCTCTCCCTCCACGCCCCCGACGACGAGACCCGCAAGCGGATCATCCCCACCGCCCACCGCTACCCCATCGCCGAGATCCTGGAGGCCGTGCGCCACTACTACGCCAAGACCAAGCGGCGGGTCACCCTGGAGTACACCCTCCTCAAGGGGGTGAACGACCACCCCTGGCAGGCGAGGCTCCTCGCCAAGCTCCTCAAGGGCCTGAGCGCCCACGTGAACCTCATCCCCTTCAACCCCTGGGAAGGGGCCCCGGTGGAGGGCACGCCCAGGGCGGGCATCCTGGCCTTCGCCGAGGAGCTCAGGCGCCTCGGGGTTCCCACCTCCATCAGGTGGAGCCGGGGCCAGGACGTGGGCGCGGCCTGCGGCCAGCTCGCCCTAAAGGTCCCCAAGCCTCTTCTCACACCGCTTCCAGAAGGCGCCGGGCGATGATGAGCTTCAGGATCTCGCTCGTCCCCTCGCCGATGCGGGTGAGGCGGGCGTCCCGCCAGTAGCGCTCCACCGGGTAGTCCCGGATGTACCCGTAGCCCCCGAGGACCTGGATGGCCTCGTCGCAGGCCTTCACCGCCGCCTCGCTGGCGAAGAGCTTGGCCTGGGCGGCCTCGAGGGTAAAGGGCCTCCCGGCGTCCTTGAGCTCCGCCGCCTTGAGGTAAAGAAGCCTCGCCGCCTCCAGCTCCGTGGCCGCCTCCGCGAGCTTGAAGGAGACCCCCTCGTACTCGGCGATGGGCTTGCCGAAGGCCTCCCGCCCCTTGGCGTAGGCCAGGGCGTAGTCCAGGGCGGCCCGGCCGAGGCCCACGGCCATGGCGGCGATGCCGATCCTTCCCCCGTCCAGCACCCTAAGGACGTCGTAGAAGCTCTTCCCCCGCTCGCCCAAGAGGGCGTCCTCGGGAAGGAAAAGGTCTTCCAGCACGAGCTGGGCGGTGTCCGAGGCGTGGAGGCCAAGCTTCTCCTCTTTCCGCCCCACCTTTAGGCCCCGCTCGGGGCGGAAGAAGGCGAAGGCGGAGATGCCGAGGTGCTTCTTCTCGGGGGTTGGAGGGGGGTCGGTGCGGGCCACCACCACGTAGACCCCGGCCACGCTCCCCTGGGTGATGAACTGCTTGGTGCCGTTCAAGACCCACCCCCCCTCCACCTTCTCCGCCTTGGCCTTGAGGGCGGCGGCGTCCGAGCCCGAGCCCGGCTCCGTGAGGCCCCAGGCCCCCAGGGCCTCCCCCGCGGCGAGCTTGGGAAGGAAGGTTTGCCTCTGCGCTTCGCTCCCGGCGAGGAGGATGTGCCCGGTGGCCAGGGAGTTGTGGCTCGCCACGGTGAGGGCGAGGGCCCCGTCGTGGTAGGCCACCTCCTCCACCATGCGGGCGAAGAGCCTCGTGGAAAGCCCCGCCCCCCCGTAGGCCTCGGGCACCTGCGCCCCGAAGGCCCCAAACTCGGCGAGCTTCCGCACCAGGTCCCAGGGGAAGGCCCCGGTCCGGTCCCGCTCCGCCGCCCCCGGGGCCACCTCCGCCTTCAAGAACTCGCGGAAAGGCCCGAGAACCTGCCTCTCCTCCCGGCTTTCCTCAAACCAAAGGGCCATGGTGGGTTCAGTATAACCCTTTTCTGCCCATAGGCAAAAATGCGTTATACCTCTTTCCCCCAAAGCCTTAAAGTGGTTTCTCGGGGAATGCTCCTCCTCGTGGGCCCCACCGACGTGGGCAAGACCACCCTGGCCCTCCGCCTGCTGGAGAGAGCGGGGGAGGCCTACCTCCTGGACCTGGACCCGGGGCAAGGGGCCCTTCCCGGGGCCTTCTCCCTCTTCCTCCACCGCGAAGGGCGCCTCCTCCTCGCGCGCCGCGCCCTGGTGGGGGCGCTTTCCCCGGCGGGGGCGGAGGGGAGGGCCCTGGTGGCGGCCCTGCGCTTGGCCCGCCTCATCCCCCCGGGAAGCCCGGCGGTGGCGGACACGGACGGGCTTCTGGACCCGGAGTACCGCCTCCTGCAGGCGGAGGCCCTAAGCCCCGCCGAGGTGCTGGTCCTGGGCTCAGAAGACCTCTACCGGGCCCTCGCCTGGCGGAGGGACCTCAGGATGCGCCTCGCCCGGCCCCTTCCCGAGGCCCGCAGGAAGACCCCGGCGGAAAGGCGGAAAAACCGGCAGGAGAGGCTCCTCGCCCACTTCCAGGGGGCGGGGCCCAGGGTTGCCCCCCTCGAGGGCCCGCCCCTCTGGGACCGGCTCTACGGCCTCCTGGACCCCGAGGGCTTCTTCCTGGGCTACGGGAGGCTCCTCGCCTTTGGGGGCGGGGAGGGGCTCTTCCTCACCCCGGCCAAGGGTGAGGTGGCGAGGGCCCTCCCCACCCGCCTCGCCTTTCCTACCCCCGCACTACCAGGTTGAGGATCTTCCCGGGGACGTAGATCTCCTTCACCACCTCCTTGCCCTCGAGGTGGGCCCTCACGTTCCGCACCTTGAGGGCCTCGGCCCGCGCCACCTCCAGGGGGGCGTCCTTGGGGATCTGGATCGTCCCCCGCACCCTCCCGTTCACCTGCACCGCCACCTCCACCAGGTCCTTCTCCAGGGCCTTCTCGTCCAGCTCGGGCCAGCCCGCCTCAAAAAGGCTATCGGGCCAGAACCAGTGCCAAAGCTCCTCGGCCAGGTGGGGGGCGAAGGGGAAGA
Source organism: Thermus sp. (assembly GCF_056332225.1). Lineage (NCBI taxonomy): Bacteria > Thermotogati > Deinococcota > Deinococci > Thermales > Thermaceae > Thermus > Thermus sp. Next base: position 9,863 of record NZ_JBWGQW010000015.1, read on the forward strand.
GCATCTGCAGGTAGTAGCGGATGGCGGTGCGGTAGACCGGGGTCACGGGCCGGTCTTTGCGGTACTCGTAAAGGGCGTTCAGGAACTCCATGAGGGCGGCGATGGCGGTGTTGAAGCGGAGGGCCTCGAGGTCCTCCGTCACCTTCTTCAGGGTCTCGTGGAGCTTCCCGTAAAGCTCCCGGTCCTTCCCCTCGAGGGCCTCCGCCTGGAAGACCCCGCTCGTCCCCAAAAGGGCCTCCCGGTCCTCGGCCACCCGCCTGTAGATGCGGTTCAGGAAGCGCCAGGCCCCCTGGACCCCCTCCTCGGTCCAGACCATCTCGTTCTCCGGGGGCGCGGCGAAGAGGATGGTGATGCGGGCGATGTCCGCCCCCTGCTCCTTCACGAAGGGCCCCACCATGACCCCGTTCCCCTTGGACTTGCTCATCACGGCGGGCTTCCAGAGGTGGAGGGTCCCGTCCTCGTGGGGGCGGAGCTCGGCCCCCATCTTCCGCACGTCCTCCAGGGAAAGCTCGCTCTCCGGGATCTCCAGCCGGATGCGGGTGGGCTCGGGGAGGCGCACCCTTTCCCCTTCCACCGCCACGGGGCCGAAGTCCGTCCAGGCGAGGACCATCCCCTGGGTGAAAAGCCCCTGGAAGGGCTCCTCCACCTTCACCATCCCCAGGTCGTGGAGGAACTTGGTGAAGAAGCGGCTGTAGAGGAGGTGCAGCACGGCGTGCTCCACCCCGCCGATATATTGGTCCACGGGCATCCAGAAGTTCGCCTTCTCCGGGTCAAAGGGGAGGCGGTCGTTGTGGGGATCGGTGTAGCGGAGGTAGTACCAGCTGGAGTCAAAGAAGGTGTCCATGGTGTCCGTGTCCCGCTTGGCGGGGCCGCCGCACTTGGGGCAGGTGGTCTCGTAGAACTCGGGGTGGGCCTCCAGGGGGCTTTTCCCCTTGGGGCGGATGTCCTCCACGTCCTTGAGGTCGGGGAGGAGGACGGGAAGCTCCTCCTCGGGGACGGGCACCACCCCGCAGGCCTCGCAGTGGACCATGGGGATGGGGGTGCCCCAGTAGCGCTGGCGGCTTATCAGCCAGTCCCGGAGGCGGTAGGTGACCCGGCCCTTCCCTAAGCCCCTTTCCTCCAGCCAGGCGATGACCTTCCGCTTCCCCTCTTCGCTTTGCGTGCCGTCAAAGGGGCCGGAGTTCACCATGACCCCGGGCTCCTCGTAGGCCCTCTCCAGGGGCTCGGGGAGGGGGTCGCCGGGCCGCTCAATGACCTTCCGGATGGGGAGGCCGAACTTCTTGGCGAACTCAAAATCCCGCTGGTCGTGGGCGGGGACGGCCATGATGGCCCCGGTGCCGTAGCCGTAGAGCACGTAGTCCGCGGTCCAGATGGGGATCCTCTCCCCGGTGGCGGGGTTCACCGCGTAGGCCCCGAGGAAGACCCCGGTCTTCTCCCTTCCTTCCGCCTGGCGCTCAATCTCCGTCTTGCGCTTGGCGGCCTCCACGTAGGCCAGGACCTCCTCCCGCCTCTCGGGAAGGGCGAGCTCCAGGGTGAGGGGGTGCTCCGGGGCGAGGACCAGGAAGGTGGCCCCGAAGAGGGTGTCGGGGCGGGTGGTGAAGACGGGAATCTTCTCCTCCTTTCCCTCCACGGGGAAGAGGATCTCCGCCCCTTCCGAGCGGCCGATCCAGGCCCTTTGCATGGCCTTGACCTTCTCGGGCCAGCGGAGGCCCTCGAGGTCCTTAAGGAGCCTCTCGGCGTAGGCGGTGATGCGGAGGTACCACTGCTCAAGCTCCCGCTTCTCCACGGGGGTGTCCTCGTGGCGCCAGCACCGACCCTCCACCACCTGCTCGTTGGCGAGGACCGTCTGGCACTTGGGGCACCAGTTCACGAGGCCCTTGGCCCGGTAGACCAGGCCCTTTTCCCACATCTTGAGGAAGATCCACTGGTTAAAGCGGTAGTACTCGGGCTCGCAGGTGGTGACCTCCCGGTCCCAGTCGTAGAGGATGCCCATGAGCTCGAGGCTCTCCTTGGCCTGGCGGATGTTGGCGTAGGTCCATTCCTTGGGGTGGACGCCGAACTTCAGGGCGGCGTTTTCCGCCGGAAGGCCAAAGGCGTCCCAGCCCATGGGGTGGAGGACCTCGTAGCCCTGCACCCGGCGGAAGCGGGCCAGGACGTCGCCCATGGTGTAGTTCTTCAGGTGGCCCATGTGCAGGTCCCCCGAGGGGTAGGGAAACATCACCAGCACGTACTGCTTGCCCCGCTTCCCGGGGGCCTCCTTGGCCTTCATGAAGCCCTTCTCTTTCCAGAAGCGCTGCCACTTGGGCTCTATGGCGTGGGGGTTGTACTTCTCCATGCTTCCTCCTCAAAAAAACCCTTCCCCTGGGGGAAGGGACAGCCAGGCCCCTCCCCGCCTTAAGGGGCTAGCCTGGCCCGGCGCATAGGCCTATGCTACTCCTTTTGGCACCCGGGTGAAAAGGCGCTACTCCGAAAGTCCCCAGGCCACCACCGCCCCCAGGAGAAGGGCGAAGAGCACCAGGTAAAGCCCCAAAAGGGCGAGGACGAACCCCGCCAGGGGGCCGTAGAGGAGTTCGTATTGGGAGCGGGGAAGGAGGCTTGGCAGGCCCAGGCGCACCCCCTCAAAGACCAAGGTGGCCGCCCCGGCCCCGGCACCTAGGGGAAGGAGGTCCCTAGGGCGGCTCACCCCCCGGAAGAGGGCGTAGGTGAGGAGGAAGAGGAAAAAAGCGGCGAGGAGGGGGACAAGGGCCTCCAAAGGCCCGAGGAAGACCCGCCAGGCCTCCGGCAAAAACCGAAGGAAAAACCCCAGGGCGAGCCCCCCAAGGGCCAGGAGGATGAGGCCAAGCCCCAGGGCGAAGGGCATGAGGAGGCCGAGGAGGCGGTGGCGGAACCCCAGGGCCCGGCCAAAGATGAGCCCCAGGGCGTAGCTCAGGGCGGCGAAAAAGTTGCTCCCCGACCAGAGGAGGAGGAGGCCGCTTCCTAAGGTGAGGGGAAAGGCGCCCCGGGTGAGGAAGTCCAGGAGGGCCTGGGCCATCTCGGGGCGGGCGGGGAAGAGGGCCAGGGTGAGCTCGGTGAGGGCCTGGAAGACCTGGGCCCTGAGGAGGGGGTTTCCCGAGAGGAGGAAGCCGAAGAGGCCCACCAGGAGGAAGAGGAGGGGCATGAGGGAGAGGAGGGCGTAGTAGGCGAGGGCGGCGGCGAAGAAGGGGACGTGGGCCTCCTGGTAGCGCCGGTAGAACCGCTTAAGCAAGGCCCTCCACCTCCTCCGCCCCCTTGCGGTCCCCGGCCTTGAGGAAGAATCGGATGGCCGCCTCCTTGTGCCTTTGGGCCTCCCCCTCCCGGCCTAAGCGGAGGTGCCACTCCAAAAGGCCCCGGTGAGCGGAGGCTTGGGCCACGGGGTCCAGGGAGGCCTCGGCCTCGGCGAGGCTCTCCCGGAGGAGGGTCAGGCTTTCCTCCTTTTCCCCGAGGAGGAGCCGGGTGTAGCCCCGCTCGTAGAGGTTGGTGGAGCGGGCCAGGGGGTCTTCCGGCTTCACGCCCGTTCCTGCCCCTCCCCCAGGGCCACCCACTTCAAGGTGGTGAGCTCCATGGGGCCCATGGGGCCGTAGGCGTGGAGCTTGGAGGTGCTGATGCCGACCTCCGCCCCCAGGCCCAGCTCAAAGCCGTCGTTGAAGCGGGTGGAGGCGTTCCAGAGGACTAGGCTTGCGTCCACCTCCTCCAGGAAGCGCCAGGCCGCCTTGGGGTCCTCGGTGCAGATGGCCTCGGTGTGCCGGGAGCCGTAGCGGGCGATGTGGGCCAGGGCCTCCTCCAGCCCCGAGACCACCTTGACCCGGAGGACGAGGTCCAAATACTCCTGGTCCCACTCCTCCTCCCGGGCGGGGACCGCCTCCTTGAGGAGGGGAAGGGCCTTGGGGCAGGCCCTGAGCTCCACCCCCTTTTCCCGCATGGCCCTTTCCAAGAGGGGAAGGAAGGCCTCCGCCACCTTCTCGTGGACCAGGAGGGCCTCGAGGGCGTTGCACACCGCGGGGCGCTGGGTCTTGCCGTTCAGGGCGAGGCGGAGGGCCATACCTAGGTCCGCCTTTTCGTCCACGTAGAGGTGGTTCACCCCCTTGGCGTGGGCGAGGACGGGGACCCGGGCCTCCTTTTGCACAAGCCTTATGAGCTCCTCGCCCCCCCTCGGGATGAGGAGGTCCAAAAGCTCCAGGCGGCACATCTCCAAGACGGCCTCCCGGTCGGTGGTGGGGACGAGGGTGACCGCCTCCTGGGGAAGGCCCGCCTCTCCCAGGGCCTCGTGCCAGAGGGCCACCAGGGCCCGGTTGGAGCGGAAGGCCTCCTTGCCCCCCCTGAGGAGCATGGCGTTTCCCGCCTTCAAGGCCACGCTCACCGCCTCCACCGTGGCCCCGGGCCGCGCCTCGTAGACGAAGCCGATGAGGCCGAGGGGCACCCGCATCCTCCCCACCTTTAGGCCATTGGGCCGCTTGGCCAGGCCCTCTATGCGGCCCAGGGGGTCGGGGAGGCGGGCGATCTGGCGGAGGCCCTCGGTGAGGGTCTTGAGGTCCTTCTCCCTAAGGGCCAGGCGGTCCAGCTTGGCCCTGGGAAGCCCCGCCCTTTCCGCCTCCTCCAGGTCCTCCCGGTTGGCCCTCAGGACCTCTTCCCAGCGGGCCTCGAGGAGGTCCGCCATGGCGAGGAGGGCCCGGTCCCGGTTGCCCTTGGCGATCTCGGGAAGCCTCTTCCGCGCGCGCTCCGCGAGTTCCCTCAAACCCGTCATGCCTCCTCCTTCAGGGCGAGGTGGTCCCGGTGGACCACCTCCTCGGTGTAGCGGTAGCCCAGGATTTCCTCAATCTCCGCGCTCCTTCTGCCCTTGATGCGGGCGATCTCCTCCGAGGCGTAGTTGGCGAGGCCCACCCCCACCTCCTCCCCCTCCTCCGAGAGGAGGCGCACCGCCTCGCCCCGGCCAAACCTTCCCCGCACCTCCTTGACCCCGGCGGGAAGGAGGCTCGCCCCCCGCTCCTTAAGGGCGCGCACCGCCCCCCGGTCCAGGACGAGCTCCCCTTTGGGGCGGAGGAGGCCAAAAAGCCAGGCCTTCTCCCCGCGGTAGCGCCTTCTCGCGTGGAAGTAGGTGCCCAAGGGGGCCCCGGAGAGGGCCTTTAGGAGGACCCCGGGCCTCCTTCCGGGAAGGAGGAGCGTGGGGACCCCCACCCTCGCGGCGATGCGGGCGGCGAGGAGCTTGCTCCGCATCCCCCCGCTTCCCAAGGGGTTCCCCTCCCCGGCGTGGCCCAGCACGGCCTCCACCCGCTCCACCTCGGGAACGGGGCGGGCCTCGGGATTCCTCTTGGGGTCCTCCTCGTAGAGGGCGTCCACATCGGAAAGGAGGAGGAGAAGCCCCGCCTCCACCAAGGCGGCCACCCGGGCGGAGAGCTGGTCGTTGTCCCCGAAGCGGATCTCGTGGAAGGCCACGGTGTCGTTCTCGTTGATGATGGGAATCACCCCAAGGCCCAGGAGGGCCCTTAGGGTGGCCTTGGCGTTCAGGTAGCGGCCCCGGGCGGAGAGGTCCTCGGCGGTGAGGAGCACCTGGCCCACGGGGAGGCCGTGGGGCCGGAAGGCCTCCTGCCAATGGGCCATGAGAAGGGGCTGGCCGATGGCGGCGAGGGCTTGCTTTAGGGGCATGTCCTTGGGGCGCTCTCCAAGCCCGAGCCGCCGCATCCCCGCCGCCACCGCCCCCGAGGAGACGAGGACCACCTCCCGGCCTTCCTCCCTCAGGGCGGCCACCTGGCGGGCGATCTCGGTCATGGCCTCGAGGTCCAGGCCCCTCTCCCCCGCGAGGACGGCGCTTCCCACCTTGACCACCAGGCGCTTGGCCGAAAGCCCCGGGCGCATTAAGGCCCAGGATAGCACGCCCATCCAAATCCCCTCCGGGCCTGGTAAAGTGGCCCGCGATGGGTCTCGGCTTCGGGACCGTCCCCCTGCTGCTGGCCGTGGCCTCCCTCCTTGCCGCCTGCACCCCCTTCCTCGGTGTTCCGCGTGGCCGGGGACGGGACCCGCACCGCCTTGGGCCTGTGGCACACGGGCGGGGAGGCCCGCCTCGCCCTCCACAACCTCCCCCCCGGGGGGCCTTTGAGGTCCAGCTCTCGGACGGCTTAAGGGTCCGCACCCTGGCCTTCCCCCGCTAGGCGAAAGCGGCCCCCTTGGAAGGCCACCTTTCCCTCCCGCTTTAGCCGCACCAGAAGGGCGAAGAGGCGGGCCTTGGTGAGGCCCGGGCAGAGGGGTTTGAGGGCGGCGTGGAGTTCCTCCAGGGTGCCCTCCCGTCCCAGGGCCTGAAGGAGGAGGGCTTCCAAGCGCTTCTCCCGCACGCTTTCCATTATTGACAAGGGCTTTCCGGCATGCTATGGTTGAGGTTGGCTTGGGCCCGTAGCTCAGTTGGATAGAGCGGCTGACTACGGATCAGCAGGTCAGGGGTTCGAATCCTCTCGGGCCCGCCAAAAAAGACCCCGGGGTAGCTTACCGCCCCGGGGTTTTCCCTACAATGGGGCCATGAAGATCTACACCAAGACCGGGGACGCTGGGGAAACTGGGCTTTACGGGGCCGAGCGGGTGGTGAAGGCCCACCCCAGGGTGGAGGCCTACGGTACCGTGGACGAGGCCAACAGCGCCCTCGGCCTCGCCCGGAGCCTCCTTCCCCAGAAGCACCCGGACCTCCACGAGCTTCTGGAAGGGGTGCAGAACGCCCTCTTTGACCTGGGGGCCGACCTGGCCACCCGCATGGGAAGCCCCTACGAGAAGAACATCGCCCGCATGGACGCCGGGGACGTGGAGGGCCTGGAGAAGGCCATTGACCGCTACCAGGAGGAAAGCCCCCCCTTCCGGGGCTTCGTCCTCCCCGGGGGGCACCCGGCGGCGGCGGCGCTCCACCTGGCCCGCACCGTGGTGCGCCGGGCGGAGCGGAAGGTGGTGGCCCTAAGCCGGGAGGAACCGGTGAACCCCGAGGTCATCCGCTACCTGAACCGCCTCTCCGACCTCCTCTTCGTCCTGGCCCGGGTGGTGAACGCCAGGGAGGGGGTCAAGGAGGAGGAGTGGCTCGTGAAGAAGCGCCGCTAGGGCCAGGGCTTGCCGTAGACCCGAACCTCCGCCTGGGGAAAGGCAGTTTCTAAAAGTTCTTTCAAAAACTGGGTGGCGCTGGGCAGAAGCCCGCCGCAGGGCCCCTCCATATAGAGGAAGAGGTAGCGGGGCCTACGGGGGGACTGGGAGAAGCCCAGGCACCCCTCGTATTCGGGGAAGTACTCGTAGAAAAGCTCCAGGAGATCCCCCACCAGGTCCCTGGCCTCGGGCAGGGCCTCGAGGGAGCCCTGGGGCTTGACCCAGAAGGTCATGGCCTTCACCCCCCCATTATGGCGCTTTGGGGAAGCCCGAGGGTCACTATAATCCCCTCATGGTCCGAGCGGAGGGCCTGTCCAAGCGCTACCGCCACGGGTGGGCCGTGGAGGGCCTCACCCTCTGGGTGGAGCCCGGGGAGGTCTACGCCCTCTTGGGCCCCAACGGGGCGGGGAAGACCACCACCTTGCGCATGCTCTCCACCCTGGTGAGGCCGAGCGCCGGAAGGGCCCAGGTGGCGGGGTTTGACGTGGTCCGGGAGCCCATGGAGGTGCGGCGGAACCTCGGCCTGGTGAACGGGGGCATGCGGGTCTACGAGCGGCTCACGGGAAAGGAGGTGCTGGAGTTCTTCGCCGGCTTCTATGGGCTAAAGGGCCGGGCCTTCCGGGAGGCCCTGGACTGGGTAGCCGCCCTCCTGGGAATGGAGGAGACCCTGGAGAGGAGGGTGATGGAGATGTCCACGGGCATGCGGCAGAAGCTGGTGATCGCCCGGGCCATCCTGCACCGACCCAAGGTCCTCCTCCTGGACGAGGCCACGGCGGGCCTGGACGTCTTCGCCCGCAGGGCCCTTCTGGACTTCGTGAAGGCCTACCGGGGCCTGGGCCACACCGTGATTTACTCCACCCACGTGATGGGCGAGGCCGAGGAGGTGGCCGACCGGGTGGGCTTCCTCCACCGGGGGCGGCTGGTCTACGAGGGAAGCCGGGACGAGGCCCTGGCCCTGGGGGAGGGAAGCCTGGAGCGGGCCTTCGTCCGCGAGGTGGGGAGGGCGTGATGGAAGCCATCCTTAGGATTTTCTGGAAGGAGCTGGTCCAGGTCCTTCGCGACCGGAAGCTGGTCTTTTCCACCTTGGTCCTTCCCGTCTTGCTGATGCCGGTCTTCGTGTTCGGGCCAATCCTCTTCCAAAACCGCCTCTTGCAAGGGGAGGCGGAAAGGGTCCAGGAGGTGGCGGTGGCGGGGCTTCCCGAGGAGGCCCTAAAGGCCCTCGAGGCCGCCCGGCTCAAGCCCGTTCCGGTGCCCGACCCCGAAGAGGCGGTGCGGGAAGGCCGCTTCCCGGCGGGGGTGGCCTTCCGGGAAGGCGCCTACCGCGTCTATGGCCGCCTGGCCTCGGGTTTGGGGCAGAGCCAGGTGGCGGTGGAAAAGGTCAAGGGGGCCCTCCAGGCCCTCAAGGAGGCCAAGGTGGCCGAGGCCCTGGCACGGGCGGGCCTCCCCAAGGAGGTCCTCTCCCCCTTCGCCGTGGAGGTGGTGGACGCCTCTCCTCCCAGGGAAAAGGCCGGGGGGCTTTTGGGCTTCCTCCTCCCCTTCTTCCTGGTGGTCTCCGTCCTCTCCGGGGGCCAGGTGGTGGCGGTGGACGCCACCGCGGGGGAGAAGGAGAAGGGGACCCTCGAGGCCCTCCTCGCCGCCCCCGTGCCCCTCCTGCAGATCGCCCTGGGCAAGACCCTGGCCGCGGTGGCCATGGCCCTCCTCTCGGGGGTGGCGGGGCTTTTGGGGCTCGCCCTGGGAGGGGCCTTGAGCGCGCGTTTTGGCGGAGGCGCCCTCACGAAGAGGGGCGAAACCCTGGTCCTGGGAGGGCAGGTGAACCTGGACTTGGGCGGCTTCCTCGCCCTCTTCCTCACCGCCCTTCTTCTCGCCCTCTTCATGGGGGCGGTGATGGTGGCCCTGGGGCTTTACGCCCGGAGCTTCAAGGAGGCTCAAAGCTACATGACCTCCCTGTACCTTCTGGCCCTTGTGCCCCTCCTCTTCCTCCAGTTCAGGGGCTTCCTGGAGCTTGAGGCCTGGCACCACCTCCTCCCCCTCTTCAACGTGGCCCTCTTCATGGACGCTCTCCTCAAGGGAAGCGCCACCCCCCTGCAGGCGGGCCTTACCTGGGCCTCTACCCTGGCCTACGCCGCCTTGGCCCTGGGCCTCGCCGTGTGGGCCTTCGGGCGGGAGGACGTGGTCTACCGGAACTAGGAGGACGGGTAGGAGGCGGCGAGGCGGGATGAGGCTAACCCCGAAGAGGGACGGGAATCCTAGGGGGCTCTTCCTGGCCCTGTATCTAAGTACCCCGCCGCGGCAAAAGCCGCGGTGGGGGCCCCAAAAGAGCTTTCCCAAAGCCCAAGCTCGGGCATCCCGTGTTGCAAAGCCAAGGTGCGGGCACTTAGCCTCCCTCGCGGCGCTTTTGGCCGTGGCGGCTGCAGCCAAGGCCTCCGAGAGGCCCCTCTTCCTCGCCCTGGTGGCGGCGGAGGGGCTCGCCATGGGAGCCCTCTTCCTCTGGCTTAAGGGCTTCCCGGAAAGGCTCTTCTACGAGCTTCAGGGGCCCTTCTTGGAGGTCCAGTACCCCTTGGGGAAGCGCCAGGTCCACCGCTCGGAGGTGGTGGCGGCGGGCCTCACGGCCTACGCCCTGCCCCTCCTCGTCTTCGGCCCCAACGCCGCGATGCCCGGCTACTACCGGGTGCCCTTCCGCCTAAGGACAAAAGCCTTTCCCCAGGGGCTTCCCGTGGAGGCCTTCGTGGGGGCGAGGCGGGGGGAAGGGGTCCTCCTGGTCCTCGAGGACGGCACGGGCCTCCTCCTGAACCCGGAGGACCCCCGGCCCCTCCTCGCCTGGAAAGAGGAGGGATGAGAGAGGCTTTCCCCGCTGGCGGTGAAGCGCACCCACCCGGGGCTCGTGGGACGCTCTGAAGTCCTCCTCCAACCTCTGGCCCCGGTGGCGGGTATAGTCAGGGAGATGGGCTTTCTGGTGCTTTCCGGCCTCTCGGGGGCGGGCAAGACCACGGCCCGGGGGTTTCTGGAGGACCTGGGCTACTTCATGGTGGACAACCTCCCCCCGGGCCTCTGGAAGCCCCTTCTGGAAGAGCTCGCCGCCCGGGGGGTGGAGCGGGCGGGGGTGGTGCTGGACGCCCGGGCCCTGGCCTTCTTCGGCGACCTGGAAGGGGTCCTGGAGGCGCTTAAGCCCACGGTGATCTACCTCGAGGCCCGCCCCGAGGTCCTCCTCCGCCGCTACAACCTCACCCGGAGGGTCCACCCCCTGGGGGCGGGGAACCTCATGCGGGAGATCGGCGAGGAGCGGAAGGCCCTCGCCCCCTTGCGGGAGCGGGCCCACCTGGTTCTGGACACCTCCGAGCTCTCCCCAAGGGCCCTCAAGGAGGCCCTGGCCCGGTTTCTGGGGGAGGAGGCGGGCTTCACCCTGAGGCTCCTCTCCTTCGGCTTCAAGTGGGGGCCGCCCCAGGAGGCCGACCTGGTCCTGGACGTGCGCCCCCTGCCCAACCCCCACTACGACCCCGCCCTAAGGCCCAAAACCGGCCTGGACCCCGAGGTGAAGGCCTACGTCTTCCGCGAAGAGCAGGAGCCCTATTACCGGGCCCTCCTCGCCGTGGTGGGTCTGGCGGCGGAAGGGGCGAAGCGGGAGGGCCGGGCCTTTTACACCGTGGCCGTGGGGTGCACCGGGGGGCGGCACCGGAGCGTGGCCGTGGCGGAAAGGCTCGCCGAGGAGCTTTCAAGCCGCTTCCGGGTGGAGGTGAACCACCGGGATGTGGAGAAGGAGGCCTAGCCTGGCAAAGCGCTTCCCCGCCTTGCGCTGGCTGTACCCGGGGATGCGGGTCAAGCGCTACGCCGCCCTCGCCGGGCTGGGAGCCCTGCTGCTCTCCTGGGGGCTAGGCCCCCTCTTCCCGCCCCCTCCCCTTCCCGGCCCCCTCCTCTCCCTCCTCGGCCTCGGCCTCCTGGCGGGGGGCATCCGGGCCATGAACCGGAGCATGCTCGCCGCCTTCACCCGGCCCGAGGAGGTCCCCGAGCGGGTCTACGTGCGCCGCAAGCTGGAGGCAGGCCCCAGGGTGGTGGCCTTCGGGGGGGGCACGGGCCTCTCCCGGGTCCTCAAGGGCCTAAAGGAACACACCGCCCACGCCACCGCCATCGTGGCCGTCACCGACGACGGGGGGTCCACGGGGCGGCTCAGGCTAAGCTTTGGCCTACCCGCCGTGGGGGACCTGGTAGACTGCCTCTCCGCCCTCTCCGACCACCCCGCCCTGCCCCGGCTCCTCGCCTACCGCTTTGACCGGGGAGAGGTGCGGGGGCACACCTTCGGCAACCTCTTCCTGGTGACCCTCAACGAGGTCTCGGGAGATTTCGCCGAGGCCATCCGGGAGGCCAACGCCATCCTGAACCTAAGGGGCCAGGTCCTGCCCGCCACCCCGGAGGCGGTGCGCCTCAGGGCCCGCTTCCAGGACGGGGCTGAGGTGGAGGGGGAGGTGGCCGTCCGCGCCCGTGGGGGCCGGATCCGGGAGGTCGCGCTGGTCCCCGAGCCCCAGGAGGTGATGCCGGAGGCCCTCCAAGCCCTCCGCCGGGCGGACCTTGTTGTGCTGGGACCAGGAAGCCTCTACACCAGCGTGATTCCTAGCTTCCTTCCCCGTCCCCTCAAGGAAGCCCTGGCCCGGGCCAAGGCGCCTTTGGTCTACGTGGTGAACCTCATGACCGAGCCCGGGGAGACCGACGGCTACACCGCCTACGACCACTACAAGGCCATCGCCTACCACCTGGGCCGAAGACCGGAGATGGTCTTGGTCCACACCGCCCCCATCCCCGAGGAGGTGCGGGCCCGCTACGCCCGAGAGGGCCGCCACCCCGTGGCCTTTGACCCGAGGCCCTTCGCCGTAGACGGGGTCCGGGTCCTCGCCGGGGACTTCCGGGAGGAGGGTCCCCTGGCCCAGCACGACCCCAGGAAGGTGGTGAAGGCCCTCCTTTCCCTGGTATAAAGGTGGGCGTGCTCTTTCTCTTCCAGGACCCTTTAGGGGACGACCGGGGCCTGGCCTACCAGTACCCCCGGGCGGGCCTTTACCAGGAAGCGGGAGAGGGCTTCGCCGACCTGGTGGCGGTGGGGGGGGAGGGGCGAGAAGGGCGTCTTCTACTCAAGGTGCGCCTCGCCCGCTACCCCAACCCCCTGGGAGGCCCCTTGGGCTTCAGCCTGGCCACGGTGGTCCTCTTTCTGGACACGGGAAAAGGGGGGAGCGAGGAGCTGGTCCCGGGCCTCAAAACCCCCCCAGGAGAGGGCTGGGAGGTGGGCTTCTTCCTCACGGGGTTCGGAGGGGAAGGGCGAACCCCTTCCGGAGAAAAGGCCCCTGCCAGGGCCTGGCGGGAAGGGGAGTGGGTGGTGCTGGACACCGGCCTCTCCCCAGGGAGGTACGGAATCTACGCCGGGGTGGGCCTTTTTGACCCCTTCGCCCCCGGGTACCTGCGCCCCACGAGCCCTTCCGGGGGCCCCTGGACCCTTACCGCCTCCTCTGGGGCCCCGCCCCTCGTGGACCTCCTGGCCGAACGCCCCCTGGACCAGGTGCGGGCCTATGAGACCGGGGTTTTGAAGCCCCTGAGGCCTCGAGGGCTTTCCTTGAGGAGGGAAAGCCTCTTGGCCTTCGCCCTGGGCGGGGTTTCCCTGCTCCTCGCCTTTCTCCTGCGGCGCTAAGGACCCCCAGGTGGCGCTAAAGGGGGCGGAGGTCCTCCAGGAGGAGCCAGCCCACCCCTTGGGGTAGGGCCTCCAAACGGGCCTGCAGGGCTTCGGCCACCGCCTCGGCCAGGGGCTTCAGGGCCTCCGGGGGCTCCTCGGTGAGGAGGAGCAGGGTGAGCTGGTAGAAGTGCTGGGTGTGGGTGGGGGTGCCGTCGGCGAAGAAGGGGGTGGGGGGCGGCACCTCGTCCAGGAGGAGCCTCGCTCCCAAGAGCTCCCCGGGGAGGAGGGCCCTCGGGTCCAAGGGGGCCTCCTTGGGGTGCCAGAGGTAGCCCTGGAAGAGACGGACCGCCCGCATGGCCCCTAGCCCACCTCCTCCAAGACCTCCCCCTCCAGGAGGTAGCGCCGGGGGAGTCTCCGGGAAAGGTGCACCGCCACCTCGTAGGGGATGGTCCCCCGGGCCTCGGCCCAGGAGAGGAGCCCCGTGGGGCCGAAGTCTGGGGAAAGGACCTCAAAGACGGCCTCGAGGCCCACGGGCCCCGGGAGGAGCACCGTGGTCTGGTCCATGGAGATCCGCCCCGCCACGGGGCAAAGCTCTCCCCCGGGCCCACGGACGAAACCCACCGCCCCCCGGGGAAGCCCGTCGGCGTAGCCCACGGGCAAGGTGGCGAGCCACTCCCCGCCCCGCGCCACGTACTCCCCGCCGTAGCCCACCCGGTCCCCGGGCCTCAGGCGCTTCACCAGGGTGGGCCGGGCCAGGATCCGGAGAACGGGCCTCAAGCCAAAGCCCGGGATAAGGCCATACAACGCGAGGCCCACCCGGGCGTTCTCCCCCCCGTGGAGGAGGAGGCCCATGGAGTTCTCCAGGTGGTAGAAGTACCCTTCCCCCAGGGCCGCCCGCACCTCCTGGAAGCGCCGCCTCTGGACCTCCACGAAGGCCTCGTCCTCCCCGGCGGTGGCCAGGTGGCTGTAGACCCCCTCCACCCGCACCCCCAGGGCTTCCACCGCCCGGAGGGCCGGAAGGGCCTCCTCCCAGCGGAAGCCCACCCGGTTCATGCCCGTGTCCACCTTGAGGTGGGCCCTGGGGAGAAGGCCTAGGGTCCTCGCCCTCTGGGCCAGGGCTTCCGCGGCCTCGAGGGTGGAGAGGCTCGGCGTGAGCCCCCACCGCAAGGCCTCCTCGGCCTCCAGGGGGTGGAGGCTTCCCAGAAGCAGGACCTCCCCCCTCACCCCCCCCTGCCTCAGGGCCCGCCCCTCGGCCAGGGTGGCCACGGCGAAGCGGCCAACCCCCTTCCCCTCCAGAAAGCGGGCGATGGGGGGGGCCCCGTGCCCGTAGGCGTCGGCCTTCAGCACGGGGATGACCTCCTGGCCCGCCCGCTCCCGAAGGAGGCGGTGGTTCTGGAGGAGGGCGCCCAGGTCCACCTCCACCCAGGCCCGGGCTTCCACGCCCACCAGGATACCCCGGCCTGAACCCGAAGGGCGGGGTTGCCACCCCGCGCGGGCCCACGCCAGCACGGGCGGTATCAGTCCTCTAGAAGCCCCACGAAGCGGTGGGGGTCGGGGTCCAGCCGGAACTTGCGCCGGTCCAGATGGGCAAGGAGGGCCTCCAGGCGCTCGGTGGTCCCCCTAAGGAGCAGGTGGTAGAGGTAAAACCCCTTCACCCGGGGGACCGGGGCGGGGGCCGGGCCCAGGACCTCTCCCTCCTTGGCCACGCCCTCTAGGGCGGCCCTTAGGGCGAAGGCGGTCTCCAGGGCCCTCTCCTCCCGGCGGTGGCGCACCTCGAGCTTCACCATGCGCACCTTGGGAGGATAGTCTAAGGCCTCCCGCAGGGCCTTTTCCACCCAGGGGAAGGCCTCCACGCTTCCCTCCAGGAGGCCTTGGTGGGCGGGGTGGTCGGGGGTGTAGGTCTGGAGGACAAGGAGAGGGCGCCTTCCCGGCCTGAGCTCCGCGAGGGCCCAAAGAAGCCGGTGGTAGCGCTCCGCCGCGCGGAAGTCGCTCTCGTAGAGGAAGCCGTCGGCGTAGGGCAAAAGGACGAGGGCGAGCTCGGGCAAGGTGGGCCCCCGGAGGAGGGCCGTGGTCCCCACCACCACCCCGGGCTCCCCCTTAAGGAGGGGGGTGAGGTCGTCCTTGGCCTCCTTGGCGTAGCGGAAAAGGGGAAGGGAAAGGCGCCCCTTCAGGTCCTCCCAAAGCCACTCCAGCCCGGGCCCCTTGGGCTCCAGAAGGGGGGATTGGCACCGGGGGCAAAGGGGGGGCGGGGGCTCTTCGTGGCCGCACTGGTGGCAGAGGAGGCGGCTTGGGCGGTGGTAGCGCAGGGGAAGGGCGCAGTGGGGGCAGGTGGGCTTGTAACCGCAGTCGGGGCAGAGGAGGAAAGCGCTGTAGCCCTTCCGGGGCGCCAGGACCACCGCCTGCCTGCCCCGCTCCTCCACCTGCTTTAAAAGGGCCAGGGCCCTTCCCGCGAAGGGGTAGCCCTTTTCCCGCCTGAGGTCCAGGAGGAGGACCCGGGGCCTGGGCACGGGAAAGGTGAGGCCGGGCCGCTCCAAGACCTCCACCGCCGGCACCAGGGAAAGGTAGGTGAGGGGAACCCCCAGGAGCCTGGCCCGGAGCTCGGCCAGGGGAGGAACGAAGGCCCGGCTCCCCGAGGGAAGCTTGTAGCTTTCGCTTCCCTCCTCCACCACCACCAAGGAGCGAGGGGTGAAGGGCAGGAGAAGCCCCCCGTAGGTGGCGAAGACGAGGCCTTGGGGGTCGCGGAAAAGGGCCTCCCGCTCCAGGGGAGAAAGCCCGCCGTGGTAGGCCCGGGCCTCGGGGAAGAAGGCGAGAAAGCGCTGGAGGAGGCTCACCTCGGGGAAGAGGACCAGGTGGTCCCCCTCGGCCACCAGGCCCTTCAGGAGGCGGAGCCTTTCGGCAAAGCGCCCCCCGTTCACGCGCCCGGGGCGCTCGGGCAGGGAAAGGGGTTCCAGGGAAGGGCCGGAAGGACGGGGCTTTGGGGGAGGGCCCTGGCCGATGTACCCCTCCAGCAGGAGGCGCTTGACCTTCCCCACCCCTACCCCCGCCGCCCGGGCCAGGGCCGCCTGGCTTTCCGCGTGGCCCAGGGCCCGCAGGACCTGGAGCACCCGGTCCATCTCGGGGTCGGGGTGGGCCTCCCTTAGGGGAAGGAGGACCCTTCTCCCCTCCTTGAAGGCCACCTCCTCCTCCAGGACCCCCGCCTCCCGCAGGAGGTCCAGGAGCTTGGGATCAAAGCCCTTGGCCTCCTGCCATTCCGTGAGGGCCTCGAGGCCCCGGGGAAGCACCTTGGGGTCGGTCCCCGGGTAAAGCCGCACCCGGTGGCGCACCTCCGGAAAAGGGGGCAAGAGATCCGCCAGAACCTGGCCCAAGGGAGCGAAGAGGTACCGGGCGGCCTCCTCCAGGAAAGCGAGCTCCTCCCGGCGCAGGTAAGGCCTTGGGTCCAGGTAGGCGATGGCGTGGCGCAGGGCGTGCCCCCTAGGGGCCTCCTCCTCCCCCACCACCACCCCGAGGCGCACCTCCCCCCGCCAGGGCACGGCCACCCGCCGCCCCACGGCCTCCCCTTCCCCCTCCAAGGGGGGCAGGTAGCTCATGGGGGGCAAGGGAAGGGGGAGGGCCACCCGGAGGGCCCGCATACCCCTAGGATAAGGGCGTGCGCCTGGCGGTGCTCTTCTCGGGGGTGGCCCTCTACAGCGCCCTTTACGCCGTGGTCCCCCTCCTTCCCCTCCTGGAACGCCTCTTCCAAGCTTCCCCGGGGGCGGCGGGGCCCGGGATGGGCCTGCCCCTCCTCCTCCTCGTCCTCCTCTCCCCCTGGGTGCCCAGGCTTTCCCTTCCCCCCGGCATCCTCTTGGGCGGGGGGCTTCTTTTGGTGGGGCTAGGGGGGGTCTTGGGGGCCGTAAGCCAAAGCCTCCTCTTTTGGACCCTCTTCCGCCTCCTCCAGGGGGTGGGGGCGGCCCTGGTGCCCACCCTGGCCATCGCCCTCATCCCCCTCCTCTTCCCCCAAAGGGCCCTGGAGATGGCCGGGGTCTATATGGCGGGCAACGTCCTGGGCGGAGGGTTGGGCCGGGTGCTGGCCGGGCTTCTGGCCGAGGCCCTGGGGGTGCGGGAGGCCCTTTTTCTCCTCTCCCTTCCCGCCCTGGGCCTGGGGCTTCTCCTCCTCAAGGCCCCGGGCGGGCTACCCTCCCTGGGAACACCCCGGTACGAGCTTCGGGCCTGGCGCCTCTACCTGGTGGGAAGCGTCCTCCTCTTCCTCAACCTCTTCCTGGCCAACCTCCTTCCCTACCGCCTCCTGGAGCTGGGCTTCCGCCCAGGAGGGGTGGGGCTCGTCTATCTGGCCTACCTCTTCGGCATCCCGGGAAGCGCCCTCTCGGGGGTGCTGGCGAGGCGGTTTGGGGCGGTGGCCACCTTCCGCCTGGCCTTCCTCGGGGTGCTCTTGGGAATGGGCCTTCTCCTCCTGAAGCCCCCCTATTTGGTCCTGGGCTTTGTGCTCCTGATGGCCGCCTTGTTCACCGCCCAGAGCCTGGCCTCGGGGGCCGCCGGGCGGCAGGGAGCGGGGGTGAGCGGCGCCTACGTGGCGAGCTTCTACCTGGGGGGCACCCTGGCCGGCCTCCTCTACCCCTTCTTCCTGGGGAACTTTGCCCTGGCCGTGGGGGTGGGGATGGTCCTGGCCCTCCTCGCCCTCCTCCTCGCCCCCCTTCGGTAGCATGGGCCCATGGAGGTTCACGCCGCTGACCAGTACTTGGTGGCCCCCGGGGAGGCGGGCCTCCTGGAGGTCTACGAGGCCCTGCGGGGCACGGGGCTTTACCCTCCCTTCCCGCCGGTGGAGCTTCCGGGGGGGGTGGGAGGGCTTGTGGCCCGGGGCGGCTTCGCCCAGACCTTTTTCTTCCCCGGGGAGGTCCTGGGCCTCACCTTCCGCACCCCCAAGGGCCGGGTGGTGCGGGCGGGAGGGGTGGTGGTGAAGAACGTCCAAGGCTACGACCTGGTGCGCCCTTTCGTGGGAAGTTTTGGGCTTTTGGGGGAGGCCTTGGAGGTGGTCTTCCGCCTGCGGCCGGGGCGGGCCTCTAGCTTCCTCCGCCGCCCCTGGGAGGGGTCCTTTCCCAGGCTCACCCCTTTCCCCCGCTTCCTCTTCGCCCTGCGGGAAGGGGAGGAGGCGTGGCTTTACGCCTTCCACTTCGGGCACGAACGGGAGGTGGCCCGCTTCCGGGAGGCCTTCGCCGGGGAGGAGGTGGGGCCTTTGGACCTCCGCTCCCTCTTCCCCTCGGGGATGGGGGTGGGGGAGGGGCCCCTTTGGGACCCCCGCTTCCCCTGGAGGGACGGGGGAGAGGCTCCGCCTCCCCCGGAGGCCTTCCTCCGCCTGGCGGAGGCCCTCTAGGGCCACCCCATGAGGCCTACGGGCCCGTTCCAAGTCTTGGCGAAGGGCTCGCGCCAAAGGGGTATCCTTTAAGGGATGGAGGCGCTGGAACGGGAAGCCCTAAAGGCGATCCAAGAAGCCCGGGACCTCGAGGCCCTAAAAGCCCTCCGCGCCCGCTACCTGGGCAAGAAGGGCCTCCTCACCCAGGAGATGAAGGCCCTGGCCGCCCTGCCCCTGGAGGAAAGGAGGGCCCGGGGGCAGGTCTTAAACGCCCTCAAAGAGGCCCTGGAAAGGGCCCTCGAGGCCAGGGAGCGGGCCCTGGAGGAGGAGGCCCTGCGCCGGGCCCTGGAGGCCGAGCGCCTGGACGTCTCCCTGCCGGGGGCGCGCCTTTTCCCCGGAGGCCTCCACCCCATCACCCTCATGGAGGGGGAGCTCGTGGAGATCTTCCGCGCCCTGGGCTACCAGGCGGTGGAGGGCCCCGAGGTGGAGAGCGAGTTCTTCAACTTTGACGCCCTGAACATCCCCGAGCACCACCCGGCGCGGGACATGTGGGACACCTTCTGGCTCACCGGGGAGGGCTTTAGGCTGGAAGGCCCCCTGGGGGAGGAGGCGGAGGGGCGGCTCCTCCTCAGGACCCATACCTCCCCCATGCAGGTCCGCTACATGGTGGCCCACACCCCCCCCTTCCGCATCGTGGTCCCGGGCCGGGTCTTCCGCTACGAGGAGACGGACGCCACCCACGAGGCCGTCTTCCACCAGCTGGAGGGCCTGGTGGTGGGCGAGGGGATCAGCATGGCCCACCTCAAGGGGGCGATCTACGAGCTCGCCCAGGCCCTCTTCGGCCCCGACTCCAAGGTGCGCTTCCAGCCCGTCTACTTTCCCTTCGTGGAGCCGGGGGCCCAGTTCGCCGTGTGGTGGCCCGAGGGCGGCAAGTGGCTGGAGCTGGGTGGGGCCGGGATGGTCCACCCCAAGGTCTTCCAGGCGGTGGACGCCTACCGGGAGCGCCTCGGCCTCCCCCCCGCCTACCGAGGGGTCACGGGCTTCGCCTTCGGGCTTGGGGTAGAGCGGCTCGCCATGCTCCGCTACGGGGTCCCCGACATCCGCTACTTCTTCGGGGGCCGGCTCAAGTTCCTGGAGCAGTTCAAGGGGGTTCTATGAAGGTGCCCTTCTCCTGGCTAAAAGCCTACGTGCCCGAGCTGGAAAGCCCCGAGGTCCTCGAGGAGCGCCTGGCGGGCCTGGGCTTTGAGACGGACCGCATGGAGCGGGTCTTCCGGATCCCGAAGGGCGTGGTCTTCGCCCGGGTCCTGGAGGCCCACCCCATCCCCGGCACCCGGCTTAGGCGCCTGGTCCTGGACACGGGCCAGGCGGTGGAGGTGGTCTCGGGGGCGGAAAACGCCCGGAAGGGGATCGGCGTGGCCCTGGCCCTTCCCGGCACGGAGCTTGAAGGCCTCAAGGTGGGGGAGAGGGTCATCCAGGGGGTGCGCTCCTTCGGCATGGCCCTCTCCCCCAGGGAGCTCGGGGTGGGGGAGTACGGCGGGGGGCTTCTGGAGTTCCCCGAGGACGCCCTCCCCCCCGGCGCCCCCCTGGCCGAGGCCTGGCCGGAGGAGGTGGTGCTGGACCTCGAGGTCACCCCGAACCGCCCGGACGCCCTGGGCCTTTTGGGCCTCGCCCGGGACCTCCACGCCCTGGGGTACGCCCTGGTGGAGCCGGAGGTGAACCTAAAGGCGGAGGCCGTTCCCCTTCCCTTCGCCCTCGAGGTGGAAGACCCCGAGGGCGCCCCCCACTTCACCCTGGGCTACGCCTTCGGCCTCAAGGTGGCCCCAAGCCCCCTCTGGATGCAGCGGGCCCTCTTCGCCGCGGGGATGCGCCCCATCAGCAACGTGGTGGACGTGACCAACTACGTGATGCTGGAAAGGGCCCAGCCCATGCACGCCTTTGACCTGCGCTTCATCGGCGAGGGAATCCTGGTGCGCCGGGCCCGGGAGGGGGAGAGGCTCAAGACCCTGGACGGGGTGGAAAGGGCCCTCCACCCCGAGGACCTGGTCATCGCCGGGCGGCGGGGGGAGGAAAGCTTCCCCTTGGGCCTCGCCGGGGTCATGGGCGGGGCGGAAAGCGAGGTGAGGGAGGACACGGAGGCCATCGCCCTGGAGGTGGCCTCCTTTGACCCCGTGGCCATCCGCAAGACCGCCCGCCGCCACGGCCTTCGCACCGAGGCGAGCCACCGCTTTGAGCGGGGGGTGGACCCCCTGGGCCAGGTCCCGGCGCAAAGGCGGGCCCTAAGCCTCCTCCAGGCCCTGGCCGGGGCGCGGGTGGCCGAGGCCCTCCTGGAGGCGGGAAGCCCCGAGCCCCCAAAGCCCATCCCCTTCCGCCCGGACTACGCCAACCGCCTCCTGGGCACGTCCTACCCCGAGGCCGAGCAGATCGCCATCCTCAAGCGGCTCGGGTGCCGGGTGGAAGGCGAAGGCCCCCCCTACCGGGTCACCCCGCCGAGCCACCGCCTGGACCTAAGGCTCGAGGAGGACCTGGTGGAGGAGGTGGCCCGCATCCAGGGGTACGAGACCATTCCCCTTTCCCTTCCCGCCTTCTTCCCCGCCCCCGACAACCGGGGGGTGGAGGGGCCCTACCTAAGGGAGCGGCGCCTCCGCGAGGTCCTCGCCGGGCTCGGCTTCCAGGAGGTCTACACCTACAGCTTCATGGACCCCGAGGACGCCCGCCGCTTCCGCCTGGACCCCCCCCGCCTCCTCCTCCTCAACCCCCTGGCCCCGGAAAAGGCCGCCTTAAGGACCCACCTCTTCCCCGGCCTGGTCCGGGTGCTGAAGGAGAACCTGGACCTGGACCGGCCAGGGAGGGCCCTCCTCTTTGAGGTGGGCCGGGTCTTCCGGGAGCGGGAGGAGACCCACCTCGCGGGCCTCCTCTTCGGCGAGGGGGTGGGCCTCCCCTGGGCCAAGGAGCGGCTTTCCGGCTACTTCCTCCTCAAGGGGTACCTCGAGGCCCTCTTCGCCCGGCTGGGCCTCGCCTTCCGGGTGGAGGCCCACCCCTACCCCTTCCTGCACCCCGGGGTCTCGGGGAGGGTATGGGTGGAGGGGGAGGAGCGGGGCTTTTTGGGGGAGCTCCACCCGGAGATCGCCCGGGCTCTGGAGCTTCCCCCGGTATGGCTTTTTGAGCTCCGCCTGCCCCTGCCGGAGGCCCCCTTCCGCTTCCGGGACCCTTCCCGCTACCCGCCGGCCTTCCGCGACCTGGCGGTGGTGGTCCCCGAGACCACCCCCTTCGGCGAGGTGGAGGCCCTCCTCCGGGAGGCCGCCGGGCCCTACCTGGAGAGCCTGGAGCTCTTTGACCTGTACCAGGGCCCGCCCCTAAAGGAGGGGGAGAAAAGCCTCGCCTTCCACCTCCGCTTCCGCCACCCCGAGCGCACCCTCACCGACGAGGAGGTGGAGGAGACCCTTGAGCGGGTGGTGGCCGCCCTAAGGACCCGGGGCTTCGGCCTTAGGGGGTAAACTCAGGGCATGCTCACCTGGGTGGACCTCCTCGCCCTCCTGAGCCTGGCCCTGGGGATGGCCCTGGGCCTTAGGGCCGGTCTTCCCCTGGCCTTCGCCGGGGCGGGCCTTCTCCTCTACCTCCTCCTGGCCCAGCTCGGGCTCTCCGGGGCCGGGTGGGGCCTGGGGCTTGGCCTCCTCGCGGGCCTTCTCGCCAAGAGCCTCCCCCTTCCTCCCCTTCCCCGGGGCCTCGAGGCCCTCCTCGGCCTCCTCGGGGGCACCCTCCTTGGGCTTTTCCTGGCCCTGGCCCTCTGGACAGGCTTCCCCTGGGAAGCGGTGGGGGGAAGTCTGCGCTACCCCTCGGTGAACCTCCCCACCCCTATCTACCAGGGGGTAAGCGGGAGCCCCTTCGCCCGGGAGGCCTTTCGCCTGGCCTGGAAAACCCCCTGGCTGAAAAGGGCCCTCGCCCTAGAGGGCCAGCACCCGCGATAGGGCGAGGAGCTCCCGGCGGATGTCCTTCCTGCGCTCCACCGCCTCCTTGAGGGGAGTGAGCTCCACCTCCCCCTCCACCTCCCCCACCATGACCCCGCTCGTTCCCCCGGCCAGGGCCTCCACCGCCGCCGCCCCCAGGCGGCTCGCCAGAATCCGGTCCTTGGCCGTGGGGCTTCCGCCCCGCTGGATGTGCCCGAGCACCGTGACCCGGGCCTCCACCCGAACGTGTTCCTGGATGGCGGAAAGAAGCCCCGCCGCCCCTCCGGGGTAGGCGCCCTCGGCCACCACCACGATGGAGCTGGACTTCCCCCGCTTCTGGGACTCCAAAAGCCCCTCGGCGATGGCCTTGGGGTCCACGGGCTCCTCGGGAACGGCGATGACCTCCGCCCCCCCGGCGAGCCCCACGTCCAGGGCGATGAAGCCCGAGCGGCGCCCCATGACCTCAATGAAGAAGACCCGCTCGTGGCTCGCCGCGGTGTCCCGAATGCGGTCAATGGCCTCCAAGGCGGTGTTCACCGCCGTGTCAAAGCCGATGGTGTAGTCGGTGCCGTAGAGGTCGTTGTCTATGGTGCCGGGAACCCCCACCACCGGCATTCGGAACTCCTCTATGAGGCGCATGGCCCCGCGGAAGGTGCCGTCCCCACCGATGGCCACCAGGCCCTCAATCCCCGCCGCCTTAAGCTTCTCGGCGGCCCTGGCCCGGCCCTCCTCGGTGAGGAACTCCTGGCTCCTCGCCGTGAGGAGGATGGTCCCCCCTCGCTGGAGGATGTTGGCCACGTCCCGCACCCCCAAGGGAAGCATCTCCCCCTGGATCATGCCGGCGTAGCCCCGGCGGATGCCGATGACCTCTACTCCCAGGGCGTAGGCCTGGCGCACCACCGCCCGGATGGCGGCGTTCATGCCCGGGGCGTCCCCCCCGCTGGTAAATACCCCGATTCGCTTCATGGCTCCTCCACGCTAAGGCGGTAGGCCTCGTTCCGCGGCACCCCCGCCGCCACCAGGGCCCGGAAGAGGGCCTTTCCCGAAAGCCCCTGGGCGCGAAGCCGCCTCAAGAGCTCCGCCCCTTCCGGAGGCGGGGCCTCTTTGGGTCCCAGAACCAGCACGAACTCCCCCTTGGGCTCAAGAAAACGCTCCAGGGCCTCCTGCAAGCTTCCCCGAAAGACCTCCTCGTGGACCTTGCTGATCTCCCGGGCCACGGCCACGGGGTGCCCTGGGCCGTAGACCTGGGCCAGGTCCTCCAGGGTTCTCCTCAAGCGGTGGGGGCTCTCGTAGAGCACCGCGGTCCTCCCCTCCCGGGCCAGGGCTTCCAGGCGCTCCTTCCGCTCCCTGCCCCCTTTGGGAAGGAAGCCCTCAAAGGTGAAGCGGTGGGTGGGCAGGCCCGAGGCCACCAGGGCGGGGATGAGGGCGGTGGGGCCGGGAAGCGCTTCCACCTGCCAACCCCATTCTAAGGCCTGGCGCACGAGCTCGGCCCCGGGGTCGGAGATCCCGGGGGTGCCGGCGTCCGTGGCGTAGGCCACGTAAGCGTAAGGGGCGAGGAGCTCCCGGGCCCGGTGAACCGTGTGCTGGTCCAGGCGGAGGGTAGGGGTGGGGATGCCGTAGTGCTTGAGAAGGAGCCCGGTGCGGCGGGTGTCCTCGCAGGCCACCACCTCGGCCTCGCGGAGGACCCGGAGGGCCCTCAGGGTGATGTCCTCCAGGTTGCCGATGGGGGTGGGCACCAGGACCAAGCGCACGCTAGAGGAGAGGCTTGAGCATTTTCAGAGCCTGGCGGAAGGGAAACTCGTAGAGGGAGCCGGAGGGCAGGGTGAACTCCAGGAGGTCCGGGGCCCCAGGGAAGAAGATGCGCCGCAGGGCAAGAGGCCCCTGGTCGCTTTCCAGGTGCACGGTGAGGTAGTCGGGCTCCCAGTTAGGCTCGTCCTCGGCCTCCTCGGGGGGCTCCTCCCCCATCCCTTCCTCCAGGCGGCGCAGGGCCTCCGCGAGTTCCGCCTTGGCCACCCGCACCTCCTCCTCCAGGGTTCCGTCGGAGAAGCGGAGCACGACCTCCTCCCCGTCCCCGTAGGCCTCGAGGCCAAAGAGGGGCTCCTCCCCCTCGGGCACCTCCACCACCTCCAGGGTGCCGTCGGAGAGGAGGCGGAGGACCGCCCCGCAGGCCTCGCAGTCCACGAGGTCCCCCACCTCGTACCCTTCTAGCTCCAGGGCCTCGCCGCAAACCGGGCAGACCATGCGCACCCCCCTGGATTCTAAGGGGGCCGGGGCGCCCCCGGCCCAGAAAGCGCCCTTTGGCCTCTAGCCCCGGTAGCGGGCCATGGCGGCCCGGACCTCCGCCAGCGCCTCCTCCCGGCCGCGCCAGCCCGTGACCTTGACCCACTTCCCCTTCTTGGCCTCGAGGGCCTTGTAGGTCTCAAAGAAGTGCTGGATCTCCTGCTTCACCCCCTCGGGGACGTGGGCGATGTCCTGGATGTGGTCCAGGCGCTGGTCCTCGTGCACCACCCCGATGACCTTGGCGTCCCCGCCCTTCTCGTCCTCCATGAGGAGGAGGCCCACCACCCGCACCTCCACCACCACCCCGGGAAAGAGGGGGTAGGTGGAGAGGACCAGGCCGTCCAGCGGGTCCCCGTCCTCGGCCAGGGTGGAGGGGATGAAGCCGTAGTCCCCCGGGTAGAACTGGGCTCCCGGCAGGACCCGGTCCAGCTTGATCGCCCCCAGCTCGGGGTCGTACTCGTACTTGTTCCCCGAGCCGCGGGGCACCTCAATGACCATGTGGACCACCTCGGGGGCGCCCTCACCCACGGGAAGGCTCTTCAGGTCGGCCATAGCCCTCCCATTATACGAGGGCCTCCGCCCGGTCCGTGACCAGGGCGTCCACCCCCCAGGCCGTGAGGGCCTGGGCCCGGGCCCTCTCGTTCACCGTCCAGGCCAGCACCCGGTAGCGGGCCTTGAGCCTTCGCACCTCCCCTTCGGTGAGAAGGGCCTCCCAGGGGTGGACCCAGGCCACCCCGAGGCAAGGGGCGAGCGCCAGGGCCTCGGGCTTCTCGTAGAGGAGGCCCAGAGGCCCCACTCCGAGGCGCCCCAGGCGTACCAGGGCCAGGGGGTCAAAGGAGCTCACCCACACCTGCGGGGAGGGGTACCGGGCCAGGAGGCGGGCCAAGGCCTCTTCCCGGCCGTCGGTCTCGGGGGGAAGGCTTTTGAGCTCCACGTTGATCCAGGCCCGGGGAAAGGACCTCAGGACGGCCTCCAGGGTGGGCACGTAGGCGGGAAGCTCCCTTAGGGTGAGGGAGGCCAGGGGGACGCCCTCCAGGGCGAAGTCGTGGTGCACCACCAGCACGCCGTCTCGGGTGAGGTGGACATCCAGCTCAAACCCGTCCAGGCCGGCCTCGAGGGCCTTCCTGAAGGCCTCCAGGGTGTTCTCCCGCACCCCCTGGGCGAGCCCGCGGTGGCCTAAGCGAAGGGGCATGGAAGGGAGTATACAATGGGGCCATGAGCAAGTATGAAGAGGCTCTTTCCCGCCTCGGCGAGCGGGTCCTCGCCCGCCTGGAGGGGCCTGGGGGTCTGCTTGCGGTCACCGAGGGTCACCTGGTCTTCGTGGGCGAGGGCGGGGTCCGGCAGGTGGAGCTCGCCCGCATCCGCCGCATCGCCCGGGCGGAGGGCCAGGCCCTCAAGGTGGAAGGGGAGGGGGTGGGCCTGGAGATCCCCCTCAGGGCCTTTCCCCTCGAGGAGCTCAAGGCCTTCCTGGAGGGGCTAAAGCCCCACGTGGCCCGGGCCCGCAAGGGCACCGCCGCAAGGCCGGAGGCGCCGCCCCCCCCACCCCCGCCTTCCCCCCCTCCCTCTCCCTGGGAGGAGGAGGCCCGGCCCCAACGGGACTCGGTGGAGCTCGCCCCCGAGCCCCCCAGGGAGTCCCCCTCCGAAGGGGCCACAAGGAGGCGGAACCCTTTGGCCCTGCCCCTCAAGGTCCTCGCCCTCCTCACCCTGGGCTACACCGTGGCCTTCGCCGCCCTGAACCCCGGGGCCGATCCCTGGGCCCTGGCGGGGGTGGTCCTCGGGGGGCTGGGCCTGGCCTTGACGGAGTGGTCCTTGGCTACCTCCTCGCGGTAGCCCTCCTCGGCCTCCTGGCCCTCTGGCCCAAGGTAGTTCCAAGGCCTGCCCCCGTGGAGGTGGTGGCCCTGGCCGAGGTCTCCTTCACGCCCCCCACTCCCCAACCCATAAGCCTCAACCAGGCGAGCCTCGAGGAGCTCGAGGCCCTGCCCGGCATCGGCCCCGCCCTGGCGCGGCGCATCCTGGAAGGCAGGCCCTACGCCAAGGTGGAGGACCTCCTCCGGGTGAAGGGCATCGGCCCGGCCACCCTGGAGCGGCTCCGCCCCTACATCAGGCCATGAGGGCCCTCCGCGCTCCCGGGGTGGCCCTGGGCCTCGGGGGGCTTCTCGGGGCCCTGGGCCTCCAGGCGCCCTGGGCCCTCCTCCTTGCCCCTCCCCTCCTCCCTTGGGGCCGGCTTCCCCTGGCCCTCGGGGCCGCCCTGGTCCTCCTCCGGGGCCTCCTCCTTCCCCTCCCAGAGCCCCCCTACGGGCTCCGGCTGGAGGGGAACTTCGCCGTGCGGGAGGGCTTCACGGAGTGGGAGGGCCACCGCCTGCGCTTAAAGAGCTTCCCCCCTCTGGCCGATGGGGTGTACCGCCTCCAGGGCTACCTGGCCCCGCCCGAGCCCAAGCGCAACCCCGGGGGGTTTGACGAGCGGGCCTGGCTCCGCTCCCTGGGGGTGCGGGGGGTGTTTCACGTGGAACGGGCGGAGGCCCTGGCCCCCCTGCCTGACCCCAGGGGCCCCTGGCGGGCCCGCCTCGCCGCGGGCCTCTCGCCCCCGGCCAAGGAGGTGGTGGAAGGGGTGGTCCTCGGGGACAAGGGGGGCCTCGAGGCCCTCTACCCCCTCTTCCAGCGGGCGGGCCTCGCCCATCTCCTGGCGGCCTCGGGGCAGAACGTGGGGGTCCTGGCGGGAAGCCTGGTCCTGGCCCTCTTCCCCCTGGGGCGCTTCCGCTACCTCGCGGCCCTGGCCCTCCTCCCCCTCTACCTCTACCTGGCCGGGCCGAGCCCTTCCCTGGTGCGGGCGAGCCTCATGGCGGGCCTGTCCCTCCTCGGCCTCTTCCTGGGGCTTGGGGGGGCCGGGGTGCTCCAGGCCCTGGGGGTGGCCCTCTTCCTCCAGCTCCTCCTCCTGCCCGAGGCCCTCCTCGGTCTTGGCCTCCAGCTCTCCTACCTGGCGGTGCTGGGCCTGGCCCTGGTCCTCCCGGCCCTCAGGCTTCCCCCCGGGGCCCGGGGCTACCTCCTGGGAAGCCTGGCGGCGGGCCTCGCCGCCCAGGCCTTCCTCCTCCCCCTCCTCCTCCACCACTTCGGCTTCCTGCCCCTCCTCTCCCCCCTCACCAACCTCCTGGCCCTCCCCCTGGTGGCCCTCCTGGTGCCCCTGGGCTTTCTCAAGCTCCTCCTCGGGCCCCTCCTCGCCCCCCTGGTGGAGCCCCTGGCCCGCGCCCTCCTGGCCCTGACCGAGATGGCGGCATCGGGCCCCCTCCTCCGCTGGGGAGGCATCTCCCCCGAAGGCTTCGCCCTCTACTGCCTGGGCCTCCTCCCTCTCCTCCTCGCCCTCCACCGCCTCCTCCCCTGGCGGCGGGCCCTCCTCCTGGCCTCCCTTCCCGCCCTCGTGGCCCTCCTCGCCGCCTGGCCCAAGCCCCTGGACCTCTTCCTCCTGGACGTAGGCCACGGGGACGCCCTCCTCGCCCGGATGGGCGGGGCGGAGGTCCTGGTGGACGGGGGTAGGCCGGAGAAGGGAGAGGTGGTGGTGCGGGCCCTCCGCGCCCTCGGGGTAGAGGCCTTAGAGGTTCTGGTGGCCACCCACCCCGACGCGGACCACTACGGGGGGCTCCTCCGGGTGGTGGAGGAGGTCCCCGTGGGCCTCGCCCTCCTCTCCCCGGCCTTTCCCCAAGACCACCCCTTGGTCCAGGCCCTAAGGAACAGGGACATCCCCCTGCGCTTCCCGGGGGCGGGCACGGCCCTCGCCCTGGGACGGGGTAAGCTCAAGGTGCTCTGGCCCAAAGCCCTTAGCGGGGACGACAACAAAGACGGCCTGGTCCTCCTCCTGGATTTCGGCAAGGCCCGGGCGCTGCTCCTTGCCGACGTGCCCGAGGAGGTGGAAAGGGCCCTACCGGTAGGCCCCGTGGAGGTCCTAAAGGTGAGCCACCACGGGTCCCGGACTGGCACCTCCGAGGCCTTGCTGGACAGGGCCCGTCCCCGGGTGGCCCTCCTCGGGGTAGGCGGGAACCCCTTCGGCCACCCCCACCCCGAGGTGCTGGAGCGCCTTCAGGCCCGCGGCGTCCAGGTCGCCCGCACGGACCGCATGGGGGCGGTGCGGGTCCTCTTCGGCTACGCCTGGTAGCCGAGGCGCCGCAGGAGGCCCTCCAGCTCCTCCAGGGAGCGGTAGTGGATGACCACCCGGCCCCGCCTTCCCCCCGCCACCCGCACCGGCAGGCCCAGGTGCCGGGAAAGCTCCAGGGAGAGGGGGGAGGCCTCCTTGGGCCTCCCCTCCCGGCTGAGGCGCTCCCTGAGGGCCTCCGCCTGCCGCACGGAAAGCCCCTTAGCCAGGATCTCCCTGAACCCCCAAAGCCGGTCCTGGGGTTCCAGCATGAGGAGGGCCCGGGCGTGGCCCGCGGTGATCTCGCCCCTTTCCAGGGCCTCGAGGACCTCCTCAGGAAGCTGGAGGAGCCTCAAGGCATTGGCCACGGTGGAGCGGGCCTTGCCCACCCTCTTGGCCACCTCCTCCTGGGTGAGGCCCATGGCCAAAAGGGCCTGGTACCCCCGGGCCTCCTCCACCGGG
The DNA here is from genome assembly GCF_056332225.1 of Thermus sp. Lineage (NCBI taxonomy): Bacteria > Thermotogati > Deinococcota > Deinococci > Thermales > Thermaceae > Thermus > Thermus sp. The sequence continues at coordinate 38,785 of NZ_JBWGQW010000015.1, forward strand.
GACAGGTCCTCCCGCTGGAGGTTTTCCACCAGGGCCAGCTCCAAGGTCTCCTGGTCGGTGAGGTCCCGCACCACGGCGGGAACCTCGGAAAGGCCCGCCATCTGGGCCGCCCGGAAGCGCCTTTCCCCGGCCACCAGCTCAAACCCCTCCCCCTTAGGACAGACTTGACCGATATGCGTCTCCTGGGGTAAAGAAGGGGCATGACCCTGCGCGAAGCCCTGTCCCAGATCCCCGACCCCCGGGCCCAGAACCGGCAGTACCCCCTGTGGGGCCTCCTGGCCCTCATCCTGGTGGCTTTTCTTTCCCGCGTGGACTCCCTGAGGGGCGTGGAACGCTTCGCCCGCGCCAACCCCCATCTTCTACCCCACCTCGGCCTGCGCAAGCCCCCGGGCCACACCATCCTCACCCTCCTCCTGCACCGCCTGGACCCAAAGAAGCT
>NZ_JBWGQW010000016.1:0-38872 GCF_056332225.1 Thermus sp.
GGCTTCCCCGGAGGCCTACCCCGCCCTGGCCGAGGCCCTGGAGGCGAGGCTTCCCGAGGAGGCGGTGCGGCTTTACCTGGAGGCGGCGGGGCGGGAGGTGGAGAAGGGCACCCGGAGGGCCTACCAGGAAGCGGCGAGGCTTCTTGCGAAGGCCTCTCGCCTGGACCCGGAGGCGGCCCGGGCCATGGCCCAGAACCTCCTCAAGGCCTACCCCCGCCGTCTGGCCCTCAAGGAGACCCTGGCCCCTCTTCTCGCCGGGGGCCCGTGAAGGGGCGCAGGGCGCTTTCTTCTCCGTTAGACTACCGCACCTTCTTCCGCCTCACCTACCGCGAGACGGAGGCCTCGCTCCAGGGAAGGGGAGCGGGTGGAGTTTGAGGAGGAGCCCGGCCGGGGCGGCAAGGGCCCCCAGGCCAAGAGGGTCCGCCGCATCTAAAAGGCGGCTCGGAAAGGCCTCTCAGAGGGGGGCCTTTTCTTTTAGGCTTAGGGCATGCGCATCCTCGTTTCCAACGACGACGGCATCTTTTCCCCCGGCATCAAGGCCTTGGGCCTGGCCATGCGGGCCTTGGGAGAAGTGTACGTGGTGGCCCCCGACGTGGAGCAGTCGGCGGTGGGCCACGGCATCACCGTCCGCCGGCCCTTGCGATTCAAGCACACCCAAAGCGCCGGCTTCGGGGAGATCCCCGCCTACCGGGTGGACGGCACCCCGGCGGACTGCGTGGTCCTGGGGGTGCACCTCCTGGGGCGGCCGGACCTTCTGGTCTCCGGCATCAACCTCGGGGTGAACCTGGGCCTGGACCTCACCCACTCGGGCACGGTGGCGGCGGCTCTGGAGGGCACCTCCTTGGGCATCCCCTCCATCGCCTTCAGCCTGGACACCTCGGGAGAAGAGCTGAACTTCGCCCACGCGGCGGAGTGGGCGGTGCGCATCGCCAAGAGGGTGGCGGAGCGGGGCCTTCCCAAGGGGGTGCTCCTCAACGTGAACTTCCCCGCCGGGGCTCCTCGAGGCCTCCAGGTGACCCGGCTTTCCACCCACCACTTTGAGGACACCGTGGTGGAGCGGCTGGACCCGGAGGGCAGGCCCTACTACTGGATCGCGGGCACCCCCGTGGGCGAGGAAGAGGAGGGAACGGACCTTTGGGCGGTGCGCCGGGGGTACATCTCCCTTACCCCGGTGAGCCTGGACTTCACCGCCAGCGACTTCCTCCCAGAGCTGGCCCGCCTAGTCCAGGACCTCTAGGAGCGCTACGGGCATCCCCTCCTTTAGGCCGAGGGCCTCACGGGCGCTTCCCCCGTGAAGGGCTATCTCCAAAAGGCCGGCGCTCCCCAGGTAGGCCAGAGCCTCTCCCCAAGCCGCCTCGCCGAAGGTGCGCCGGACGGGAAGCCGCCTTTCCGCCACCTCCACGAAGCCGCCCAAGGGAGCCCAGAGCAAGGTGGTGATGGCGTTGCCGAAGCGGTCAAAGGTGAGGATCTCCCCCCTGGGGCCGTGGCTCAGGGCCAGGGGCAGGCGGAGAAGGCCTTCCGGGGCCACCTCCGGCCCCAGGGCCTCAGGGGAAAGCCCCAGGGCCAGGTGGGCCGCGGCGGGGGCGAAGCGGTCGCGGCCGTGGAAGGTGTGCGCCCCCGGGGCCCAGCCAAGGAGGGGCTCCACGCCCCTGGGCCTGGGCGGGGTTACCCGCTCCAGGAGAAAGGCCCTCTGGGGCGGGTCCAGGAGCCAGGCCAGGGTGAAGAGGCCGTTGTCCGGGCCCACGTACCACCGCCTCCCCCGGACGGCCACGGCCCGCCGGGAGGTTCCCACCCCGGGGTCCACCACCGCCAGGACCACGGCCCCCTCCGGCAGGTAGGGAACCGCTTCAAAGAGGGCGTAGGCGGCCCGCCGGAGGTCCTGGGGAGGGAGGTCGTGGGCCAGGTCCACCACGGCAACCCCTGGGGCCCGCTCCCGGAGCACCGCCTTGACCACCCCCACGTAGGGGTCTTCCAGGCCGAAGTCGGAGAGGAAGAAGACCGGTCTCATCTAGAACTTTCGCAACCAGGCCGGGGGGAAGAGGGCCAGGACCACCCCCGCCACCACCCAGCCCAAGGCCACCCCCAAGACGCCCCCCGTACGCTCCCTGGCCCAAAGGAGGCCGGCCCCCAAGAGGAGGAGAAGAAAGGTGGGGCCGGGCACCGCCAGGGCGAAGAAGAGGGTGGAGAGATGGGGGGCCAGGTCCCGGTAGCGCTCCCTAAACACCCAAGGAACTAAGCCCCGGAAGAAGGGCTCCATGAGGGCGAGGCCCAAGAAGGCCAGGAGGTGAAGGGGCAAGGTGGAAAGCCCCAAGAAGGGCCGCACCAGCCCGTAGGCGAAGAGGACCAGGACCAGGAAAGGCCCCACCCAGAACCCTTCCACCCAGCCCTCGAGGGGCCCCAGCACCTGGGGAAGGCGCCGCCTCTGCCAGAGGAGAAGCCCCACCAAAAGAAAGAAGCCGTACGCGAAAAAGAAGCTCGGGAGGACCTGGACCTTCTGGTACGGGGTGAAGAGGGCCAGGAGGTTGGCGAAGAGGGCCTTGCCCAGAAAAAGGGCCACCCCCAGGGCCAAGGCCAAGGCCAGGAGGACCAGAAGGTAGAGGCTCCCCGGCCCCGGGAGGGGGTTTTCCACCACCTCCACCGTGCGCAGGGGCTCAATGCGGCTTTCCCCGAGGATCACCAGAACCAAAAAGGCCAAAAGGGCCAGGAGCCAGGGCCACACCCGGGCGAGGAGAAGCCCGGGAAGGTTCAGAAGCCCCGAAAGCTGCCCCAAGGCCGCCTGCCCCCGGGCCCAGTCCCCCTGGCCGAAGTAGGCCAGGACCAGGGTGGAAAGGGCCTCCCGCTGGAGGTCGGGCCGGCCGGAAAGGTCCGGCAGGACCCCCTCCAAAAGGGCCACCGCCTCCCTAGGCCTTCCCGAAAGGAAGAGGAGGCGGCCCCGCTCCAGGCGCTCCTCCAGGGTGGACCCCAAAACGGCAAGCCCCTCCTCGGGCCTGCCCAAGGCCAGGTGGAGCCGGGCCAGAAGAAGGCGCACCTCCGGGGTGGGGGGAAGGCCCCGGGCCTCCTGGAGGGCTTCCTCGAGGCGGCCTTGGGCCTCGAGGGCCAAAGCCCGAAGGAGCCGCCCCTCCGGGGTTTCGGGAAGGGAAAGCCTAAGGACCTCTTCCGGTTTCCCCTCCAGGAGGAGAAGCCGCGCCCGAAGGGGAAGGGCCTTCGGGTCCTCCCCCAGGCGCTCCAGGTAGGCGGCGGCCTGGGCCGCGTCCTTCCTCTCCAGGTGGATGCGGGCCAGCAGGCGCAGGGCGGGCCGGTACTCGGGATCGGCCACCAAGGCCAGCTCACAGGTGGCCTGGGCGCTTTCCAGGGCGCCTTGTTGGTAAAGGCGCTCGCAACGGGCGTAATACTCCCCCGCCCCCTGGGCCAGGCCCAGGAGGCCCAATACCCACGCAAGCCCCAGGACAAGCCTCATGTCCTCCAGTTTACGCCCGCCCCTTGCCCCAGGCTTTGGACCGGGTATAATCCCCCGGGGTGAAGCCCATGAAGCGTTCCCTTGTCCTGCTTTTGACGAGCCTTTTTCCCTTGGCCCTGGCCCAAGCCTCCCAGGTGGAGGCCCTCCTGGACGCCGGGCGGTTCCAGGAGGCCTACGAGATGGGCCTCAAGCTCGCCACCCCCGAGGCCCTGGCCTTGGCGGCCAAGGGGGCGAGCTTCTACGCCATGTACCAGGCCAAGGACGCCGAGAAGCGCGCCTGGTTTGAGCGGGCGGAGAAGGCCGCCTCCCAGGCCATCGCCAAGGCCCCGGACTACCCGGAGGGCTACTTTGAGCGGGCCCGAGCCTTGGGAAGGCTTTCCCAGTACAAGGGGATCCTCGAGGCCCTGGCCGAGGGCCTCGCCCCAAGGATCCGGGGCGACCTGGAAAAGACCCTCAAGCTCAAGCCGGACCACGCCGGGGCCATGGTGGCCCTGGCCCTATGGCACTTTGAGCTGGTGCAGAAGGGCTGGCTGGTGGCCGCCACCCAGGGGGCCGATGGGGGCAAGGTGGAGCCCCTCATGCGGCGGGCCATTGAGCTGGAGCCCGAGGGCATCATCCACCGGGTGGAGTACGCCCGGGTGCTTTCCGCCTGGGGGAAGACGGAGGAGGCCAGAAAGCAGCTGGAAGTGGCCCTCTCCCTTCCCGCCAGAACCGCCGCCGACCGCTACGACCAGGAGAGGGCCCGCCAGGAGCTCGCCAAGCTGAGGTAGGCCTCACCTGGGGGTGGGGAGGCGGAGGCCGAGCCTCCGCCCGAAGACCCGGAGGAGGACCGTGGTCAAGGCCCCCAGGAAGAGGGCCCCCTCCGGGTGGCTTCCGTGGAGGGCGTAGACCACCAAGGCCCCCACCAACGCCGCCGAGGCGTAGAGGTCCCCCGCCCGGTAGAGGATGCCCGGCACCTCCCCCGAGAGCACGTCCCGGAGCACCCCACCCCCCACCCCCGAGAGGGTGCCCGCCAGGGCCACGCCAAAGGGACCGAGGCCCGCCTGAAGACCCCTCTCCGCCCCCAAGGCGGCGAAGAGGCCTAGGCCCAGGGTGTCCAGGTAGTAGATCAAAGGCCCCAGGGCCTGCACCCGGGGGTGGAAGCGGAAGACGAGAAGCCCGGTGAGGACCACACCCCAAAGGAGGGGCTCGTTCCTGAGGGCCGTGGGGGGCAGGGTGCCCACCAGGACGTCCCGGATGGACCCGCCCCCCACGGCCGTCACCGTGGCCAGGACCAGGACCCCAAGGAGGTCAAACCCCTTCTCCACCCCCTTCAGGGCCCCCGTGGCCGCGAAGACCAGGGTGCCGAGCCAGACCAGGGCCTCAACCATCCAGAAGCACCACCGCCCGGGCCTGGACGTGGGAGGGCGCCAGGCCCTCGGAGGTCTTGAAGCCGAGGCCCACGCGGTCCACCGGGAGGCCCAAAAGCCGGGCCAGGCTCCCCACCAGGGCCTCCCGGTGGGGGGCGAGCTTGGGCCGGTCCAGGGTGAGGACCAGGCTCGCCTGCAAAAGCCGCCCCCCCCGCTCGGCCACCAGGCGCAGGGCCTCCCTCAGGAAGACCTCGCTCCGCGCCCCGCGCCAGCGGGGGTCGGTGTCGGGGAAGAGGAGGCCGATGTCCCCAAGGCCGTAGGCGGAGAGGAGGGCGTCGGTGAGGGCGTGGAGGGCGGCGTCCCCGTCGGAGTGGGCCAGGGCCCCCACGGGGCTTGGGATGGGGAGGCCGCAGAGGTAAAGGGGCTTTCCCTCCTCCAGGCGGTGGCTGTCCTCGCCGTAGCCAATGCGCATGGGTATACTTTAGGGCATGCCGAGCTTTGAGGAAGCCCTGGCCCTCATGGAGGCCTGGACGGAAAGCGAGTCCCTAAGGCGGCACATGCGGGCGGTGGAGGTGGCCATGCGGGCCTACGCGAGGCGCTTCGGGGAGGACGAGGAGCTTTGGGCCATCGCCGGGGTGCTCCACGACATGGACTACGAGAAGTACCCCGAGCTTCACCCCTATCGGGGGGTGGAGGAGCTAAAGCGCCTGGGCTACCCCGAGGAGGTGCTGAAGGCCATCCTGGGCCACGCCAGCTACACCGGGGTCCCCCGGGAAAGCCTCATGGCCAAGGCCCTCTTCGCCGTGGACGAGCTCACGGGCCTCATCACCGCCGCGGTGTACGTGCGGCCCGACCGATCCATCCTCGGCCTGGAGCTTCCCAGCCTCAAGAAGAAGTTCAAGGACAAGGCCTTCGCCAAGGGGGTGAACCGGGAGGAGATCCGCCTGGGGGCCGAGGAACTGGGGGTTGCCCTGGAGGAGCACATGGCCTTCGTCCTCGAGGCCATGAAGAAGGAGGCCCGACTCCTCGGCCTGGAGGGCGCATAGCGTCCGGGGCGCTTGCCCCGCCGCCCTACCCGCGCTAGGGTGAAAGCCGTGGAGTTCCCCGACCTCACCCCCTACCTCGGGCAGATGACCTTCGGCGGCCTCGCCGGCTACGCCGTGGGCTACGTCTTCAAAAAGGTGGGCCGCCTTTTGGCCCTGCTCCTCGGCCTCTCCTTCATGGCCCTCCAGCTTCTGGCCCAGGGAGGCTACGTCCAGGTGGACTGGAACCGCATCCAGAAAGACGTGGAGCCCATCTTTCGCCTCTGGGAGAGGCTCCTTTCCACCCTGACCTACAACCTCCCCTTCGGGGCGAGCTTCGTGGGGGGGTTCTTCCTGGGCCTGCGGGCGGGCTAAGGCCGTCCGAGCTTCAGCGCTTCCCGGAGGGTCTCCGCCGCCCGCAAAAGCTCTTCTAGAGGCCTTACCAAGGCGATGCGCACCCATCCCACGCCCCCGGGCCCGAACCCCCGCCCGGGGGCGAGGGCCACCCCCTGTTCCACGAGGTTTAGGGCGAACTCCAGGTCGTCCACCCCCTCAGGAAGCCTCCCCCAGAGGTACATGGTGGCCCTGGGGGGAAGGAGGCTTAGGGCCCCCCCAAGGGCCTCGGCCATCCTCAAAGCCCTCTCCCGGTAAACCCGGGCGTAGCCCTGGGTGGTCTCCCGGGGGGTCTTCAGGGCCTCCACCCCCATGCGGAGGATCCCCGCGTAGGCGTTGAAGTCTATGACCCCCTTGACCCGCTCCAGGCGCGCTATGGCCTCCTCGCTCCCCAGGGCGAAGCCCAGGCGGAAGCCCGCCAGGTTGTAGCTCTTGGAGAGGGAGAAGAGCTCCACCACCCGCTCCTTAGCCCCGGGGAGGGCCAGGGGGGAGGGGGCCTCTCCGTCATAGACCTGGTCCACGTAGGGGTTGTCGTGGACCAGCCAGAGGCCGTGCCTCCGGGCGAGGGCCAGGGCCTCCTCAAAGTAGGCCCAGTCGGCCACGGCCCCCGTGGGGTTGTTGGGGTAGTTGAGGAGGAGGACCTTGGCCTCCCCCCACGCGCCCTCCGGCACCGCCTTCAGGTCGGCGAGGCCGTCTTCCCTTAGGGGAATCAAAAAGGTGCTTAGGGAGGCCACCCGGGCCGCCCCGAAGTAGCTCGGGTAGGCCACCTCGGGAAGGAGGAGGAGGTCACCAGGCTCCGTGAGGGCGAGGAGGAGGTGGGCCAGGCCCTCCTGGCTTCCGATGAGGGCCAGGGCCTCCCGCCTGGGGTCAAGGCTTACCCCGTAGCGCCCCTCGTACCAGCGGGCCGCCTCCTCCAGGAAGGGGAGGGTGCAACTTCTCAGGCAGTAGCCGTAGGTGGCGGGGTCCTTCAGGGCCTCGGCGAGGGCCCTTAGGGGGGCCTCGGGGGGCGGGAGGTCGGTGGAGCCGATGGAGAGGTCTATGAGCCTCACCCCCCTCTCCCGGGCCTTCCGCTTGGCCTCGTCCACCACCAGGAAGACCGAGGGCTCCGGGACCCTACTCATGGTGCCCCTCCTTCCAGGGCTTGCCCGTCACCAAGGAGAGGGCGTGAGGCAGGACGGGGAGCACCGCCTCCAAGGACTCCCTCGCCCCCTTGGGGCTTCCCGGGAGGTTCAGGATGAGGGTCTTGCCCCGCACCCCGGCGATGCCCCGGGAGAGGGCGGCCATGGGGGTCTTCCGGAGGCCCTGGAGCCGCATGAGCTCGGCGAGGCCCGGCACCTCCCGCTCCACCATCTCCCGGGTGGCCTCGGGGGTCCGGTCCCGGGGGGCGAGCCCCGTGCCCCCGTTGGTGAGGACTAGGTCCAGGCCCTCGCGGTCGGCCCAGAGCCTGAGGACCTTCTTGATCATGGGGGGCTCGTCGGGGACGATCTCGTAGGCCGCCACCTCAAAGGGCCCCCCCTTCAGGGCCTCGCGGATGGCCAGGTGGGTGGTGTCCTCCCGCTCCCCGCGGAAGCCCTTGTCGGAAACCGTGAGGATGCCCACGCGGAACATTGCCCTTAAGGTACCACAGGCCCTTGGGAGCCCTGGAAGAGGGCGGAAAGGAGGGCCTTGGCGTAGGCCCGGGTTTCCTGAAGGGCCTTCCTGTCCAGCCGGGCGAAGGTGTCCGTGGGCCAGTGCCAGTCCGGGGGGACGCCTCCTTCCAGGCGGACCAGGGTGAGGGTGGGGAAGCCCCTTTGCGCCAAGGGCAAGGTGTCAAAGTAGGCCAGGCGGTAGCGCAGGGGCCGCGCTCCCGGGGTCCTTCGGGCGGCCTCGAGGGGGGTGGCGCTTCCCCGGTGGGGGAGCTTGAGGAGGGCCAACACCTCTTCCAGGGGGTCCACCCTTCCAGGATAATGGCCCCATGTGGACCTTCCCCGAGGTCCTCACCGGGCGGTACGTGCGCCTGGAGCCCCTCGGCCTCGCCCACCTTCCCCACTTCCTCCGCCACTTTGACCTCGAGGTCTACCGCTTCCTAAGCCGCGCCCCAAGGGCCGGAGAGCCCCTGGAAGAGGCCCTACGGGCCCACCTGGAGGGGCTCCTTGGGGAACCCGGGCGGGTGAACTGGGCCATCCTCCTCGGCGAGGAGGTTGCGGGGCGGATCTCCGTCATCGCCCCCGAGCCCGAGCACGGAAGGCTTGAGATCGGCACCATGCTCTTCAAGCCCTTCTGGGGAAGCCCCGCCAACAAGGAGGCCAAGTACCTTCTCCTCCGCCACGCCTTTGAGGTCCTCTTGGCGGAAAGGGTCCAGTTCAAGGTGGACCTGAGGAACGAAAGGAGCCAGAAGGCCCTGGAGGCTCTGGGGGCGGTGCGGGAAGGGGTGTTGCGGAGAAACCGGAGGCTTTCCGATGGCACTTTCCGCGACGACGTGGTCTACAGCATCCTCCGGGAGGAGTGGCCCCGGGTAAAGAAGGGGCTTCAGGAAAGGCTCTATGGCGCTCCGGGAAGCCCTTAGCCTCCTCGTCCTCCTCCTCGCCTACCTGGGCCTCGCCCTAGGGGGCCTCCCCGGCTACCGCATGAACCGGGCGGGGGTGGCCCTGGTGGGGGCGAGCCTCCTGGTGCTTCTTGGCGGGATGGACCTCGAGGAGGCCTGGGGCGCTCTGGACGCCCCCACCCTGGTCTTCCTCTTCGGGGTCATGGTCCTGAACGCCCACCTGGGCTACGCGGGCTTCTTCGGCCTCGCCACCCAGGGCCTTCTCCGCTTCGCCCGCACCCCCTTTTCCCTCCTCGTCCTCCTCTCCTTCGGGGCGGGAGGGCTTTCCGCCCTCTTCCTCAACGACACCATGGCCCTCCTCCTCACCCCCCTCGTCCTGCGCCTCGCCCGGGGCCTGGGCCTGAACCCCGTGCCCTACCTCCTCGCCCTCATGGCCGCGGTGAACACGGGAAGCCTCATGACCCCCACGGGCAACCCCCAGAACATCCTGGTGGCGAGCCTCTCGGGGATGGCCTACCTGGACTTCCTCCGGGCCCTTTTCCCCGTGGCCCTCCTGGGGCTTGCCCTCCAGGTGGCGCTCCTCGCCCTCCTCTACCCCGAGGTCCGCTCCCTAGGGCCCCTCCCGCCCCTTCCCCCCTTGCGCTACCGCCTCCACCCCGGGCTTCTCCGCAAGGGGCTTCTCGTGGCCTCGGGGCTCCTTCTCGCCTTCCTCCTGGGCTACCCCATGGCCCAGGGGGCCCTGGTGGCGGCGGGGCTTCTCCTCTTCACCCGGAGGCTCCGCTCCGAGCGGTACTTCCAGAGGGTGGACTGGGAGCTCCTCGTGATGTTCGGAGGGCTTTTCGTCCTCACGGAAGGGGTGCGCCGCCTGGGGCTCGCCGAGGCCCTCCTGCCCCTGGCGGGAAGCCCCCTTGGCCTCCTCCTCGCCGCCCTCTTCCTCTCCCTCCTCCTCTCCAACGTGCCCGCGGTCCTCCTCCTCGCCCCCCTGGCCAAGACCCCCGAGGAGTGGCTCCTCCTCGCCGGAGGGAGCACCCTGGCGGGGAACCTCACCCTGCTCGCCAGCGTGGCCAACCTCATCGTGGCCGAGGGGGCGGGGCGGGAGGGGGTGCGGGTGGGGCTCCTGGAGCACCTCCGCCTAGGCCTACCCCTCACCCTCGCTTCCCTGGCGCTCCTTTACCTCTGGCTCAGGTGAGCCGGGCCTCGAGCCAGCCCCCGATGGCGAGCACCCTCCCGTCCTCGGCGTAGGGCCCCACCACCTGGAGGCCCACGGGCATCCCCTCCACCTTGGCGAAGGGCAGGGCCAGGGTGGGCACCCCGAGGAGGCTGAAGGGGAGGGTGAGGGTGATGAAGGCTTCCCGGTGGCTCCTCTTCCCCGATTCCAGCTCCACCTCCTCCGTGCCCAGGGGAGGGGCGGGGAGGGGCTGGACGGGGAGGAGGAGGGCGTCCACCCCCCTTAGGGCCTTCACCAGCTCCAGCCTCAGGGCCTCCCGCTCGGCCACGGCGTCCCGGTAGTCCTTCTCCGTGAGGGCAAGGCCCGCGAGGAGGGCTTCCCGCACCTGGGGAGAAAAGCCTTCGGGATGCTCCTTCAGGGCCTTCTCGTGGATGCGGGCCGCCTCGTAGCGCACGAGCCGGGTGTAGACCTCGTAGACCCCCCTCAAGGGCAAGGAGACCTCCCGCACCTTGGCCCGGAGGGCGGGAAGGTCTTCCAGAAGCCTCGTGAAGGCCTTCCGCACCCCCACCCCAAGCCTCCCCTCCAGGAAGTCCAGGGGCACCCCGAAGGTGGGGTTCTGGGGGCCCTCCAGGGGGAGGCTCTCCCCCGCCAGGATCTCCGCGAGAAAGTGGGCGTCCCGCACGCTCCTCGCGAGGGGCCCGGCGTGGTCCGTGGAGCGGGAGAGGGGGAGGGCCCCTTCCAGGCTCACCCGGCCGTAGGAGGGCTTGAAGCCCACCACCCCGTTGAAGCCCGCGGGGATCCGGATGGACCCCCCGGTGTCCGTGCCCAAAGAGGCGAGGCCGATCCCCAGGGCCACGGCCACGGCGCTCCCGCCGCTAGACCCCCCGGCCTGGCGGGTGGGGTCTATGGCGTTCCGCACGGGGCCCGTCCAGGGGTTCTCCCCGGTGATCCCCAGGGCGATCTCGTGCATGTTGGTCTTGGCGAAGAGGAGGGCCCCCGCCTCCTCTAGGCGCCGCACCGCCCGGGCCTCCTCGGGAAGGGGGGGAAGGGGGGCCTTTGTCCCCGCCCGGGTGGGCATGCCCTTCACGGGGAAGAGGTCCTTCACCGTGAGGGGAAGGCCGTGGAGGGGCCCCCGCACCTGGCCCCGCTTGAGCTCCTCGGTGAGGGCGAGGGCCTCCTTTCTGGCGGCCTCCTCGTCCAGGTAGGCGAGGGCGTTCCGGTCCTGGAAGGCCTTGGCCCGCTCCAAGGCCTCCTCCAGGAGGGCGAGGGGGGTGGTGGCCCCGGTCTCCAGAAGCCGCTTCGCTTCAAGCAGGTCCATGCTCCATTATAAGCGCGCCTTCCGGCTCCTTGGGTAGGGGCTTTCCGGGCCAGGTGTAGGTGAGGACCTCCCGCTCCTTTAGGGCCAGGGCGAGGAGGTCCTCCGTGGGCAGGCGGGCCTCGGCCTTCAGGACCACCTCGAGCCTCGCCCGGGTCACGGGGTGCTTGGGGGCGAAGAGGGTGCAGCACTCCTCGTCGGGGAGGATGGAGGTCTCGTAGGTGCCGATCCTCTTGGCCTCGGCCACGATCTCCTGCTTGTCCCAACCGATGAGGGGCCTTAGAACGGGGAGGGTGGCCGCCTGGTTCACGGCGTGGAGGTTCTCCAGGGTCTGGGAGGCCACCTGGCCCAGGCTGTCCCCGGTGCAAAGGGCGAGGGCCCCTTCCTCCCTGGCGATGGCCTCGGCGATCCTCAGCATGTAGCGGCGGTAGAGGACCACCCGGTAGGCCGGGGGGGCCTCGGCGAGGATGTGCCGCTGGACCTCGCTGAAGGGGACGAGGTGGAGCCTCAGGCGGTGCTGAAAGCGGGAGAGGCGCTCGGCGAGGGCCCTCGCCTTCTCCCGGCTCGCCCCCGAGAGGAGGGGGAAGGGGTGGAAGTGGACGAGGACCACCTCCGCCCCCCGGCGCATGAGGCGGTAGGCGGCCACGGGGGAGTCCATTCCCCCGGAGAGGAGGGCCACCACCCGCCCCGAGACCCCGGGGGGAAGGCCCCCGGGGCCCGGGTGGCGCTCCACCTCCAAAAGGGCCGCCCCGGGGAGGAGGCGCACCACGAACTCCCGCTCCGCCCCCTTAAGCCGCACCTGGGCTCCCGTCCTTTCCTTCACGAAAGCCCCGAGGAGGCGCTCCATCTCCGGGGAGGTGAGGGGGAAGCGTTTGTCGGTGCGCTTGGCGGTGATGCGGAAGCTAAGGAAGGCCTCGCCCTTCAGGGCCTTCTCCAGGGCGGCCTTCAGGGCCTCGAGGTCCGGGGAGGTCCTCAAGACCCGGGCGAAGCCCTCCACCCCGAGGGTTTCCCGGAGGCGGGCCCTGGCCTCGGGCCAGGCCTCCCCCGGGAGGCGGAAGAGGAGGGCCATGGGCCACTCGGCCTCGAGGGCCGCCCCCAGGCCCCTTAGGGCCCGTCCCACGTGGGCCTTGGCCCGCTTGAGGAAGAAGGGGCGGTTCTTCCCCTTGAGGGCGAGCTCGTGGAAGAGTCGGACGAGAAGCAGGGTTTCCATGCGTCTTTTCTAAGGGCAAAGCCCCTTGACCGCGAGGAGGAGCCGGCTGCAGAGGGAGCCTTGCCTTGCGGCCGCCTTAAGCTCCTCGGGACGGCCGAAGCGGAAGGCGGTGTAGTAGGTCTTGCCGGGCTTGGGCTCAGGTAGGCGGGGCCTTCCGAGAAGCCTTCCCTCGTAGACCCAAAGCTCCAGGGTGTACCCTGGCCGCTCCTCCACGCCGAAGGCCACGGGCCGAGCCTCGGCCACCCCTGCGCCGAGCTTCTCCCGCGCCACCCTTTGGGCGGCCTCCTCCAGGGCCTCTTCCCCTTGAAGGCTCACCGCAGGAAGCCCCCAGGCCCCGGGGAACTCGGGGTCCTCCTGGGGGCGAAGGACCAGAAGAAGCCCCTCCTCCCCCCAGGCGGCGAGGGCCAGGGAGCGCTTTCTTGGGGCCTCGCGCACCCCCTCAAGGTAGCAGGATTGTAGCCCAGGCGCAAATCTCCCCTAGGCCAGCCTGAGGGGCTCCACCTCCACGGGGGTGGAGTGGAAGGTGCTCCCCCCGCCCAGGTCGGTGAGCCTTTCCGAGGTGAGGTGGTTCACGCCCTTGCCGTCCGGGGCCCACTTCTCCCACCAGGTGCCCTCCAGGACCGCCGTTCCCGGGATGGGGGCCTCGCTCACCACCGCCTTCCTCGTGATCCTCCCCCAAGGGGAAAGGATGTGGACGAGCATGCCGCTTTGGATCCCCCGCGCCCGGGCGTCCTCGGGGTGGAGGAGAAGCCTGGGCTCCCCGCCTTCCGCCTCCACCAGGGCCTCCACGTTCCCGTAGGTGGTGTTCAGGAAGCGGTGGGCCGGGGGGGTGAGGAGGATCAGGGGGTAGTCCGGCAGGGGCTCGGTGGGGATCACCTCAGGGGGAGGGCTGAAGCGCACCTTCCCTTGGGCGAAGGGGAGGAAGGGCTTGGGGAGGTGGAGCTTCACGAAGCCCTCCCGCTTGAGCCTCTCCAGGGTGATCCCCTCCAGGTAGGGGTGGTCCGAGGCGAGGAGGCTTTCCGCCACCTCCTCGGCCGTCCAGTAGAGGGTGGGCTCCTTCAGGCCAAGCCTCTTCGCCAGCTCCCGGAAGACCCAGGTGTTGGGGCGGGCCTCCCCTTGGGGAGGGCTTAAGGGCTCGTTCCAGGAGAGGTAGTAGTGGCCGTAGCTCGTGTAGAGGTCGGGGTGCTCGTAGAAGAGGGTGGCGGGGAGGAGGTAGTCGGCGAAGCGGGCGGTCTCGGTCATCACCTGCTCCAGGACCACGGTGAAGAGGTCCTCCCGCTCCAGGCCCGCCCTCACCTTCCCCGTATTGGGGGCCACCACCAGGGGGTTGCTGTTGAAGACGAAGAGGACCCTTATGGGGGGCTTGAGCTCGGTGAGGGCGGTGCCGAGCCCGTTCATGTTCACGGCCCGGGCCTTGGGGTTCGGCCGGAAGTAGCCCTCGTGGGGGTGGTCCCCCTCGAGGAGGTGCCGCCCCCCGAGGAAGCGGCGGTTTAGGGGAAAGGCCCCGCTCGTGGAGAGCATGGCCCCGCACCCCGGGTAGCGCCAGGCCCCGAGGAGGGCGGGGAGGAGGATCACCGCCCTTAGGGCGTTCCCCCCTCCCGGGTGGCGGGTCATGCCGTAGCCCACCCGCAAGAAAACCCGCTTGGCCTCCCCCATCTCCCGGGCCAGGCGCAGGATGGCCTCCTCGGGCACCCCGGTGAGGGCGCTCGCCCTCTCTGGGGTCCACTTTTCCGCCGCTTTCTGGTACTCTTCCAAGCCCACCGCCACCCTTTCCAGGTAGTCCCAGTCCACCAGGCCCTCCCGGAAGAGGACGTGAGCCAGGGCGTAGGCCAGGGCGGCGTCCGTGCCGGGGCGGAGCTTGAGGTGGAGGTCGGCGAAGCGGGAGGTGAGGTTTTCGTAGGGGTCTATGTGGACCACCTTGGCCCCCCGCCTCCTCGCCTCCTTGAGGAAGGGGGTGAGGTGGCTATGGGTGGAGAGGCTGTTGATGCCCCAAAGGAGGAGGTAGCGGGCCTCGGGGACCTCCTCGGGGTCGGGGCTGAGGCGGGGGCCGTAGGTCATCTCCCAGGCGGCGCTTCCCGCAGAAGAACAGATGGTCTCCAAGAGCTCCGAGGCCCCGATGGCCCGGAAGAAGGCCAGGGGGTGCTGGTTCTCTATGAGGCCCATGGTCCCGGCGTAGTGGTAGGGGAGGACGGCCTCGCCCCCCTCCCGGTCCAGGACCTCCTTGAGCCTTAGGGCGATCTCCTCCAGGGCCTCCTCCCAGGAGACCCGCACGAACCTCCCCTCGCCCTTCCTTCCCGCCCGGCGCATGGGGTAGAGGAGCCTTTCCCGCACCCTCTCCGGGTAGCGGTAGGTCTTGGCGCAGGCGAAGCCCCGGGTGACGGGGTGGCGGGGGTCGCCCTCCACCTTCGCCAGCCTGCCCTCCTCCAGGGTGAGGAGGAGGCTACAGGCGTCCGGGCAGTCCAGGGGGCAGGTGGCCCTTCCCTTCATGCCCCTAGAGTAGCCCAAGGGCCTCGAGGGCGCGGCACCGCTCCCCGTAGGGGTCGGGGAGGAGGCCCACGGGGACGTCCAGCCGCAGGACCTGGCCCTCCCGGTAGAGGGGCCAGCGGGGCCACCCCCCGGGCTCCCCCTCCCGGGCGAAGGCCGTCCAGTAGCGGCGCATCTTCCGGCCCAGGGACTCGGCCTCCTCCCGGGCCTGCTCCCCGAGGAAGAGGGGGAGGTGCAAACAGTTGAAAAATATCCCACAAAACCGCATACTTCCTCTCCTCCACGCTCGCTTCGTTCAGAAGCGCAAAAGCTCACGGAGGTCGGCAAAAGGTCAGCAAAGCTATCTTGATCAGCGAAGCTATCTTGAGGCGGAGGGGGGTAAAATGAGGCCAGGAATGCGCAAGGGCGAAGCCCCAAAGCTCTTTCTAGGTATCCACGCCCGCCTGGTTTTCCCCGACCCCGAAGACGAGAAGGCGGTCCTGGACCTGATGCGCCGCTTCTCCAGCGCGGTGAGGTTCGCCTACAACCGCCTCCTTGAAGGAAAGGACCGGAAAGAGCTCAAACGGGCGGACCGGCCCCTCTGCACCCTCTTCCGCTTGAACACCCGCTACGCCGACGGGGCGATAGAGAAGGCCAAGGCCCTCCTCGCTTCGGCGGAGGAGCTCGGAAACGACCCCCGCAAGGTGGTCTTCGGGGGGAGGGGACTCTTTGAGCAACTGAAGCGTAAGCACCTCTCGGGGAGGCCCCTGGAACACCTCAAGCGCAGGTGGAAGGAGAAGCGCCAAGGTACCCTCTACTCCCGAGGGGACGGGACCAAGGGAGGCAACCTCAACCTGAGGCTTCTCCCTAAAGATGGGGCCCTGTGGCTCCGGGTCAACCTGGGGGACGGGAGCCATGCCTATGCCCTGGTGAAGACGGGCCACCCCCACCTGAACCTCCTCCTGGAGAGGGTCTACGCCTCCTTGCCCTACAACGTGGAGCTCTCCTTGCGGGACGGCAAGGTCTACGCCCACCTCTCCTGGGGCGAAGCCCTTCCCCCTCCCGTCCACACGAAGGAGAACGGGGTCCTGGGGATGGACGTGAACAGCGACCCCTACCACCTCGCCCTCGCCGTGGTCTCCCCCGACGGGAACCTGAAGCGCTACCTGACGATCTCTCTGGAAGAAGTAGACGCCGCCCCCAACAAGGGGGCCAAGGAGCTGCTCCTCTGGAAGATCGCCCACCAGCTGGTGGCGGTGGCGGAGGAGGAGGGCACGGCCATCGCCACGGAGAGGCTGAAGCATCTCAGGAAGTCCCGGAGGGGCGACGGTTCCGGTCGTTGGTTCCGCAGGAAGCAGCACCGCTTCGCCCACCGTTCCCTCTTGGAGAAGATTCACTCCCTGGCCCGTAAGCGGGGCGTGGAGGTGGTGGAGGTGAATCCTCAGGACACCTCCACCATCGGGATGCTCAAGTACGCCCCTCAGCTTTCCCTGTCCAAAGACGTCGCCGCCGCCTTCGTCATTGGGAGGCGGGCCTTGGGCTTTGCCGAGAAGCTTCCCAAAGGGTACGAAGCCCTTCTCCGCGACCCATCCTTCCTCGCCCACGCCGAGGGGTTCTACCCAAGCCGCCTCCAAGAACTCGCTACCCTGAAAGAGGCGGAGAAGAACCGCTACCTCAGGCGGAGGCTTTCCCGGGAGATGGGGAAGGCCCGCCGAGCGCTTTCCCTTCTTTCTGCCTTTCGGGGTTCTCCAGGGAGCCTAAGGGGGTCAACCGTTGGAAGGAACCCCCCTGGCGCCAATCCCTGGCGGGTCCTGAGGGAGGCCCTTTTCCTTCCTCTCCTCGGGCGCGAGGTGCCGAGAGACCTCTCTCCCCTCAAGCCCGTCCTGAACCTAGCTCCACCGACTCTGGGACCGTGGGAGAGGTGGAAGGGAAGCCTAGGCCCCCATCCTGGTGGGGGGTCGGCGTACAGAAATGTGCGCTTTAACTAACCAGGAAGGGCATGGCCTGGAGGTTCCCGGTGGCGGCCAGGAAGCCCTGGGCCAGGGCCAGGCTCCCGAGGAGGAACATGGGGGCAAGGCGCATGGATTCATGCTATAGGCCCCGGGCGTATAATCCCGCCGTGGAGGGCTTGGCTCCCCTGGAAGCGGGGTTTTGGGCCCAGGGCCTCAAGGTGGCGGGCCTGGACGAGGCGGGCCGGGGGGCCTGGGCCGGGCCCATCGTGGTGGGGGCGGTGGTCCTCCTCCCCGGGGCCTACCCCTTCCGGGACTCCAAGCTCCTCTCCCCCAAGGAGAGGGAGCGCCTGGCGGAAAGGGTCAAGGAGGTGGCCCTGGGCTTCGCCCTGGGGGTGGCGGAGGTGGAGGAGGTGGACCGGCTCGGGGTCCTCGAGGCCACCCTCCTCGCCGCAAGGCGGGCCCTCGCCGGGCTAAGGCCGCCCCCAGAGGCCCTGGTCACCGACTACCTCGCCCTTTCCACCCCCCTTCCCCTCCTCGCCCCGCCCAAGGCGGACGAGCAAAGCCCCACGGTGGCCGCGGCCAGCATCCTGGCCAAGGTCCACCGGGACCGGATCATGGCCGAGCTGGACCGCCTTTACCCGGGCTACGGCTTCGCCCGGCACAAGGGCTACGGCACCCCCGAGCACCAAGAAGCCCTCCTCGCCCTGGGGCCTTCTCCCGTCCACCGGAGGCGCTTCGCCCCCGTGGCCCGGGCCCCCTTAAGGTTTCCTGAAGGCGGGGAGGGCTAGGAGGGCGTACCCTAAGGGAGGAGGTCGGCATGCGCTTCCTCTTGGTGCTCCTTGCGGGGTTCCTCTCCGCTTGCACCGTGACCCTCGAGGGCCTCACCCTCACCTACCGCTTGGGCTATGGCCCCGCCATCCTGCGCTTTGAGCCGGACCGGGGCGCGGCGGCCACCTACTACTTGGGGGAGGAGGTCCGCTTCCTCCTCACCCTGGCCGAGCCCGGCTGGGTGAGCCTGGTGGTGCAGGACCCGGACGGCTATACCTACGAGCTGGACCGCTTCCACCTGGAGCGGGGCACCCACGTTCTGCCCCCTGGGGCCTACCGCTACACCACGGCCCCGCCCCCGGGCCTCCACCGGGTGCGGGCCGTTTACACGGAGAGCCCCCCAGCCGGGGTGCGCCTCCAAGGGGTCTACACCAACTGGGACGCCCGGCTAAGGGTGTACCTCGAGGCCTCCGGGGCCCGGCGCTACGACGTGGCGGAAACGTATTTTTATGTGCGCTAGCCCCGAGGCCTTGGGAAGGGTCTTGCGCTTCTAGCGGGGGAGCGGGGTATAATCCCCCCGGAGCGCGAAGGAGGTCAAAATGAAGCGGCGCGACTTTCTGAAGAAGGCGGGTATCGGCGTAGCGGCGAGCGCGGCCTTCGGCCCGGTCTTCGCCCAAGGGTCCCCCACGGTGCGCTGGCGCCTGGCCTCTAGCTTCCCCAAGAGCCTGGACACCATCTACGGGGCGGCGGAGGTGCTGGCGGAGCGGGTCTCCGCCCTCACCGGGGGCAGGTTCCAGATCCGCGCCTACCAGGCGGGGGAGATCGTGCCGGGGCTCCAGGTGATGGACGCCGTGCAGCAGGGCACGGTGGAGGCGGGGCACACGGCGAGCTACTACTACGTGGGCAAGGCCCAGGTCCTGGCCTTTGACACCGCGGTGCCCTTCGGCCTCACCGCCCGGCAGCAGAACGCCTGGATGTACCACGGGGGCGGGATCGAGCTTTTCCGCCCCATCTTCGCCGACTTCGGCATCATCCAGTTCCCGGGGGGCAACACCGGGGTCCAGATGGGCGGCTGGTTCCGCAAGGAGATCAAGGGCCTCGCCGACCTCAAGGGCCTCAAGATGCGCATCCCCGGCCCCGGGGGGCAGGTGATGAGCCGCCTCGGCGTGGTGCCCCAGGTCCTGGCGGGCGGGGACATCTACCCCGCCTTGGAAAGGGGCGTGGTGGACGCCGCCGAGTGGGTGGGCCCCTACGACGACGAGAAGCTCGGCTTCTACAAGGTGGCCAAGTTCTATTACTACCCCGGCTGGCACGAGCCCGGGCCCATGCTCTCCTTCTACGTGAACCTCAAGGAGTGGCAGAAGCTGCCCAAGGAGTACCAGCAGGCCTTTGAGGTGGCCGCCGCCGAGGCCAACCAGTGGATGTTGGCCAAGTACGACCGGGTGAACGCCCCCGCCCTCCAGCGCCTCATCAAAAACGGGGTCAGGCTCCGCAAGTGGCCCGCCGAGGTGATGAAGGCGGCCCAGAAGGCGGCCTTTGACTGGTACGAGGAGGAGGCGGCCAAGGACGCCACCTACAAAAAGATCTACACCGCCTGGAAGGCCTTCCGGGAGGAGTCCTACCGCTGGTTCGGGGTGGCCGAGCTCGGCTACGAGCAGTTCGCCTTCCCCGCCCTCTAGGCGGAAAAGCCCTCCCCCGGGGAGTTTCCCCCGGGGGAGTTTTTTGCCTTGGGCGGGGGCCAAGCTCCTCGTGGGCCATACCACCCCAGGCTGGCTTGCGCCAGCCTGGGGGCCCCGGGAAAGAAGGCCTAGAGAGGCCTTATGGCCTTGGCTTAGGCGAAGGATTCACGCCAAAAGGGTATCAGCCCCCCACGAAGCGCAGGATGGGTTCCCTTAGGAGGTAAGTGAGGAAAAGGACCAGAAGCTGGAGGCCGATGAAGGGGATCCCCCCCAGGTAGATGTCCTCGGTCTTCACCTCCTTGGGGGCCACGTTCCTCAGGTAAAAGAGGGCGAAGCCGAAGGGCGGGGTGAGGAAAGAGGTCTGGAGGTTTACCCCCACGAGGAGGCCGAACCAGAGCTTGTCGATCCCCAGGGCATCGGCCCCGATGGCGAGGAGGGGCAAGGCGATGAAGGCGATCTCAAAGAAGTCGATGAAGAAGCCCAGGAGGAAGACCAGCACCATGACGAAGAAGATGAAGCCCACTTCGCCCCCGGGAAGCCCCGTGAGGAAGCCCTCCACCCAGAGGTCCCCGTCCACCCCCCGGAAGACCAGGCTGAAGAGGGTGGAGCCGATGAGGATGAAGATGACGAAGGCGGTGAGCTTGGCCGTGCCCTCCATGGCCCCGTAGAGGACCGGGAAAGAGAGGCGGCGGTTCAAGGCGGCGAGGAGGAGCGCCCCCACCACCCCCATGGCCCCGGCCTCGGTGGGGGTGGCGAGGCCGATGAGCACGGTGCCCAGGACCAAAAAGATGAGGACCAGGGGGGGCACCATGGAAAGGAGGGCCCGCCGGAGCAGGGGGTTTCGGCGGATCTGGGGAAGGAGAAGCAGGGTCCAGAGGGAGAGGCCCAAGAGGACCTCGAGGCCCTCGAGCCAGCCGGGAAGGCGGAGGAACTCCCCGAGCTTCCACGCCCCCACCCCCACCAGGAGGTAGGAAAGGAGGGCGAAGGCGGCCCCGGCCTCCTTGCCCGCCTCGGGCCGAGCCTCCAGGGGCAGGGCGGGGGCCCACCGGGGCCGGAAGAGGGCCACGTAGATCACGTAGAGGAAGTACAAGGCCACGGTGAGCCCCGCCGGGATCAGGGCCGCCTTGTACATGTCCCCCACGCTCACCCCGAGCTGGTCCGCCAGGACGATGAGGACCACGCTGGGGGGGATGATCTGGGCTAGGGTAGCCGAGCCCAGGATCACCCCGCTGGCCAAGCGGGGGTTGTAGCCGTACCTCAGCATGATGGGCAGGGAGATGAGGCCCATGGCCATGACGCTGGCGGCCACCACCCCGGTGGTGGCCGCCAGGATGGCCCCCACGAAGACCACGCTTAAGGCAAGCCCTCCCCTCAGGGGCCCAAAGAGGCGGCCCATGGTGTCCAGCAGGTCCTCGGCGAGGCCGCTCTTCTCCAGGATGATGCCCATGAAGGTGAAGAAGGGGATGGCCAGGAGGAGCTGGTTGGACATGATGCCGAAGATGCGGTCGGGCATGGCCCTAAGGAGCCCGGCCGGAAATATGTCCAGGGAGATCCCCAAAAACCCGAAGACGATGCCCACCGCCCCTAAGGAAAAGGCCACGGGGTAGCCTGAGAGGAGAAAGACCACCAGGGCGGCGAACATTAGGGGAGGCATGAGGCCTTCCAGGCTCACTCCACCACCTCCTTTTCCTCCCCCGGGAGTTCCAGGTGGCCCGTGAGGAAGGCGATGCGCTTGATAAGCTCGGAAAGCCCCTGGAGGAGGAGAAGGGCGAAGCCCACGGGCACCACGAGCTTGATGGGCCAGCGGGGAAGGCCCCCTACGTCCGGGGAAACCTCCCGCGCGGCAAAGGAGTTCAGGAACCAGGGCCAGGCCAGGTAGATGACCCCAAGGCTCAGGGGAAGGAGGAAGAGGAGGGTGCCCAAGAGGTCAATCCAGGCCTGGGCCCTTTTGGAAAGGCGCCCGTAGAGGAGGTCTATGCGCACGTGGGCGTTGTGCTTGAGGGCGTAGGCCCCGCCCAGGAGGAAGATGAGGCTGAACATGTACCACTGGGCCTCGAGGTAGGCGTTGGAGCTGTAGTTAAAGGCGTAACGCATCACGGCGTTGCCCGCGGAGAGCAAGGCCACGAGAAGCACCAGCCACACCACCAGCCGCCCCACCGCCTCGCTTAGGGCGTCTATGGCTCGGGACAAGGCTAAAAGAAGGCGCATTCTTATACCCCCCGGCGAAAACCGGCACCATCCTACCCGGGGGGCACGGGGCTGTCAACGCGCCCGGGAAGCTAGGCGAGGGCACGGGCCACCAGGGCCAAGGCCGCCTCCAGGACCTCCTGGAGGTGGGCCTCCCCCTTGAAGCTTTCGGCGTAGACCTTGGCCACGTCCTCGGTGCCGCTGGGCCGGACGGCGAACCAGGCGTTTTCCGCCACCACCTTGAGGCCCCCAAGAGGCTCCCCGTTTCCGGGAGCGCGGGTGAGCACCGCCAGAATGGGCTCCCCGGCGAGCTCCTTTGCCCGCACCGCCTCCGGGGTGAGGCGGGAGAGCCTGGCCTTGGCCTCGGGGGCGAGGGGAAGGTCCTTGCGCAGGTAGTAAGGGCGGCCCAGGGCCTCGGCCAGGTCCTCGTAGAGCTCGTCCGGGGCTTTTCCCCGCTTGGCCATGAGCTCGGCGGCGAGAAGCCCCATGAGAATCCCGTCCTTGTCGGTGGAGAAGGGCCTGCCGTCAAAGCGAAGAAAGCTCGCCCCGGCGCTCTCCTCCCCCCCAAAGCCTAGCCAGCCCGCAAGAAGCCCCTCCACGAAGTGCTTGAACCCCACGGGGGTCTCGTAGACCTCCCGCCCCAGGGCCTGGGCCACCCGGTCCAGGAGGGCGCTGGTCACCGCCGTCTTGCCCGCCTTGGCCTTGGGCCAAGCCCGGGTGGCAAAGAGGTGATGAAGGGCCGCCGCCAGGTAGTGGTTGGGGTTCATCAGGCCCCGCGGGGTGACGATGCCGTGGCGGTCGGCGTCGGGGTCGTTGCCGATGGCGAGGTCAAAGCGCTCCCTTAGGGCAAGGAGGCCCGCCATGGCGTGGGGGCTGGAGCAGTCCATGCGGATTTTGCCGTCGTGGTCAGGGGGCATGAAGCGGAAGGTGGGGTCCAGGGTGGGGTTCACCACCTCCAGGTTGAGCCCGTGGGCCTCGGCGAGACGCTCCCACACCTTAAGGCTCGCCCCGCCCAAGGGGTCTACCCCGATCCGGAGGCCCGAGGCCCGGATGGCCTCGAGGTCCACCGCCTCCCCTACCCGCGCCACGTAAAGCCCGGCGTAGTCAAAGGGCTTGGCCCGGGAAAGGGCCTCCTTCAGGGAGAGGCGCTTCACCCCCTTGAGGCCCTCCTTGAGGAGGGCGTTGGCCCTTTCCTCTATGGCCCGGGTGGTGCGGGTGTCCGCCGGCCCCCCCGTGGGGGGGTTGTACTTGAAGCCCCCGTCCTCCGGGGGGTTGTGGCTCGGGGTGAGGAGGACCCCGTCGGCCTTGGCCCCGTGGTGGGCGTTGTGTTCCAGGATGGCCAGGGAGACCAAGGGGGTGGGGGTGTAGCCCCCTTCCGCCTCTATCCGCACCTCTATCCCGTTGGCGGCGAAGACGCCTAGGGCCGTGGCCCAGGCGGGCTCGGAGAGGGGGTGGGTGTCTTTGGCCAGGAAAAGGGGCCCGGTGGCCCCAAAGCCTGCCCTTAGGTCGGCGATGGCCTGGGCTATGGCCAGCACGTGGGCCTCGGTGAAGGTGGCCTTGAGGCTGGTGCCTCGGTGGCCGCTGGTGCCGAAGGCCACCCGCTCTAAGGGGTTTTCCGGGTCCGGCTGGGCCTCGTAGTAGAGGGTGAGGAGCCGGAGGAGTTCGTTAGGTTCCATGGCTCCATCCTAACCAAGGGGAGCCCCCGGGGCCTTGACCGCACCACGCTCAAGGTTTCGCCGGGGTTTCCCCTGGAGCCTCCTTAGGCTTCTCCTCCGTCTTGGGGGTGAGCTCCGCCAGCACCTGGCTCAGGCGGTTTTCTATCCTGGCCTCCTTGCGCAAGGCCTGGAGGAGGGCCTGGGCCTTTTCCTGGCGCTTCTTGGCCACCACCCTATCCAGGGCCTCCTCCTTGACCGCCTCGTAGGGCTTCAGGACCTCCGGCTTGCGGTCCTTGATGAGGAGAACGGCGAAGGTCCCGTCCTCCAGCTTCACCACCTCGCTCACCTCCCCCAGGGGACCCTTGGGGAAGGCCTCCTTCACCTTGAAGACCAGGCGGTCCAGCACCGCCGGGAGCTGGTTGGGGCTCACGGTGCCGTGGTCGGTGACGCTGCCCTCGTGGGCCTTGGCCAGGGCCTCGAGGTCCTGGGCCCTCAGGGCCGCTTCGCGGAAGGCCTTGGCCTTGGCCTCCTCCTTGAAGACCACCTCCACCACCCGGGCGCTGGCGGGAAGGGTGAAGAGGGCGGGGTTTTCGGCGTAGAACTTCTTGGCCTCGGCCTCCGTGGCGGTCACGTCTCGGGTCTCGTAGAGGAGGTAAGCCTGGGTGATGGCGTCCTTGGTGCCGATGAAGGGCTTCCCACTCTTCCCCGCCGCCTCCACCAGAAGCTCCCGGTCTATGAGGTTCTCCAGGGTCTGGGGAAGAAAGAACTGGACGGCGAGCTCCCCCAGGCCCTGCTGAACCAGGGCCTGGGTCTGCTGGCTGGAGAAAACGGGCTGGAGCACCTCGCTGAGGAGAATCTCCTTGGCGTTGACCTTGGCCACGGGCGGGTTCTTGTAGACGTAGGGGATGTTCTCGGCGAAGCGCACCTGGGCCTTCTTGCGCAGGTCCTCCAGGTAGGCCTCCAGGGCCCCGTTCCCCTTGGCCTCCTGGACGTCCTTCTCCACCCGGTCCTTCACCTCCTCAAAGGCGGGCACCTTGGGGGGCAGGTAGGCCTCCACCTTCACCAGGTAGTACCGCCCCGCGGCCTCTACGGGCCCCACCAGGCCCGGGCCCCTGAGGGCGAAGACCTCCTGGGCCACCGCCTCCGGGAAGACCACCTGGGTCACGGGCTTGGGCTCCGTCTCCCCGGGGCCCGCCCCTAGGGCCCCTCCTTGCTCGGCCCCCACCTTGGAGTGCCGCTTCGCCAAGAGGGCGAAGTCCTCCCCCGCCTTCAGCTTGGCGAGGAGCTCCTCCGCCAGCTTCTTGTCGTCCACCACGATCTGCCGGGCCAGGACTCGAGGCTCGGTCTTGTAGTTTTCCCGGTGGACCTCAAAGTAAAAGCGCGCCTCCTCCGGGGTGGGCTTGGCGGCGGAGCGGATCTGCTCCAGGCGCTTCTGGATCTGGAGCTGGGCCTTGATCTCCTGGCGAAGCTCGGCGTCGGTGTAGCCCACCTGGTTGAGGAACTGCTCGTAGGCCTTCTTGTCCTTCAGGCCGTACTGCTCGCGGATGCGGTCCACCTCCTTGCGCACCTCGGCGCTCCCCACCCGGACGCGGGCGGCGTCTTGCCTTAGGGCCTCGGTGAGGATCACCTGCTCCAGAAAGTGGGTGTCCACCAGGGTCTTGAGAAGCCCCTGGGGGTTGGCGGCGTAGAGGGGGTCATTGCCCTGGAGCCTGAGGAGGTCCAGCTCGTAGACCGCCTTGCCGTTGACCCAAAGGACGGGCTTGCCCCGGGCCGTCTGCCCCGCCTTGGGGGTAAAGAGGAGGATGGCCCCCACGGCGAAGGCCAGGGCCAGCAAGCCGAAAAGGATGGTGACGAGCCTCTTGTTGATGCCAAACACTTGACCGCCTCCTTCTTCCCGTGCTATAGTACTCCCGCTTGAGTGCGCCCGTAGCTCAGCTGGACAGAGCGTCGGCCTCCGGAGCCGAAGGTCAGAGGTTCGAGTCCTCTCGGGCGCGCCATTTTCTTTTGGCCCTTCCTTGGCTTCCGGAAAGCCCCAAGCACGTGGGGATTCTAACACACCCTTCCTGAGAAGCGGGTTTAGCATGGAGGGGTGCTGCCCCTCCTCCTCGCCTGGCTCCACACGGTCAACGACCTCTTCGGGAACTTCCTCACCCCCCTCCTCCCCAAGCTCATGGCCCACTTCGGCGTGGGCCTGGGAACGGCGGGGCTTTTGGTCTCCGTTTACTCCCTCACGGGAAGCCTCCTCCAGCCCTTCGCCGGCCTCGTGGCCGACCGGATGGACCGGAGGCTCCTTTCGGCTTTGGGGCCGGTCCTGGTGGCCTTGGGGATGGGGTCCATGGGCCTTTGGCCTCGCTTTGAGCTTCTGCTTTTGGCCCTCGGCCTGGCGGGCCTGGGCTCGGCCCTCTTTCACGCCTCGGGGGCCAGCCTGGTGGGGGAGTTCGCCCCGAAGGAGCGCAGGGGGTTTTGGCTTTCCTTCTTCGGCTCCGCGGGCTACCTGGGGCTTTCCCTGGGCCCCATCGTGGCCCTCTTCACCGTGGGGGCCCTGGGGCTTAGGGGACTCCTTTGGCTCACCCCCTTGGCCCTTCTTCCCGCCCTGGCCCTCCTCCGCCTTCCCCCGGTGCGGCGCCGAGGCAAGCCCGCCGGGGTGAAGGACTTCCTCCGGGTCTTCCGGGGGGACGTGGCCCGGCTTTGGGGCATGGCCACCCTGAGGAGCCTGGTCTTCATGAGCTTTTCCACCACCTTGCCCTACTGGTTCGCCCAGAGGGGTCTCTCCGACGCCTACACCGCCTTAAGCCTCTCCGTCTACAGCTTCTCCGCCACCTTGGGCACCTTCCTCGGGGGCACCCTCTCGGACCGGCTGGGGCGGAAGGCGGTGCTCCTCAGCACCCTCTCCTTTGGCCTTCCCCTTTACCTCGGCCTCCTCCTCTTCCCGCCGGAAAACCCCCTGTACCTGCTCCTCCTCGCCGCCACCGGGGCCCTGATGAACGCCGGGATTCCCGTGGCCGTGGCCCTGGCCCAGGAGCTGGAGCCGGCCCAGACGGCCACGGTGTCCGGGCTCCTCATGGGCTTCACCTGGGGGTTCGCCGGGCTTTTCTACGCCCCCATCGGCCACCTCATAGAAACCCTGGGGGTCATGCCCGTCCTTTTGGCCCTGGGAAGCCTGATCCTGCCCGCTTGGGCGCTGGCCAGGGGGGTGAGGGAACCCGAGCGCAAGGCGGCGTAAGATGGAAGCATGCGGATCCTCCTCGCCACGGACGGCTCGCCCCAGGCCAAGGGGGCGGAGGTGCTGGCGGAGTGGCTGGCCTACAAGCTCTCGGCCAAGCTCCTCCTCCTCTACGTGCGAGACGTCCGCCTTTTGCGGGGCCTCGAGCCCTTGGACCTGGGAGCCCTCACCATCCCCCTCCCCGTCTACCGCCAGGAGCTGGAGAAGGTCCTGACCCTCAAGGGCGAGGCTATAATAGATAGCTTACAAAAAAGTGCCCGGGAGGCGGGCATAGAGACCGAGACCCTCATGGAAACCGGCCTTCCCCACGAGGTCATCCTGCGCCACGCCCGGGGGGCGGACCTCCTGGTCCTGGGCCGAAGCGGCGAGGCCCACGGGGGAAGCTTCCTGGGCCTGGGGAGCACCGTGGACCGGGTGCTCCGGGCCTCCCCCATCCCCGTGGTGGTGGCCCCCGTGGACTACGTGGCGCTGGAGGGAGCCCTCCTCGGGTACAACGCCTCGGAGAGCGCCGTGCGGGCCATGCACACCCTGGCCGCCCTGGCCAGGCCCCTGGGGCTTAGGGTGCGGGTGGTGAGCGTCCACGAGGATCCCGTGCAGGCGGGCTCCTGGGCCCTGGAGGCGGAGGCTTACCTGAAGGACCAAGGCCTCGAGGCGGAGGCCCTGGCCCTCTCCGGGGACCCCGCCGAGCACCTTCTGGCCCTGCAAAACCCCACGGACCTCCTGGTCCTGGGGGCCCCGGTGCAGAGGTTCCTCCTGGGAAGCACGGCGGAATACGTGGTCCGCCACGCCGTGGGGCCGGTCCTCACCGCCCGATAAGGTCCAAGTGATGGAAAACCGCTAGTCCCGGAAGAGCCAGTTGAGGAAGAGGCTCACCAGGGAAAGGAGGAAAGCTCCCAGGAGGGCCTCGAGGAAGCCCTTGACCTCCAGGGCTGTGGCCTGGGCCACCAGGTAAAGGAGGGCGCCGTTCACCACCCAGGTGAAAAGCCCCAGGGTGAGGAGGTTGAGGGGGAGGGCGAGGAAGAGGAAAAGGGGGCGGAGAAAGGCGTTGGCCAGGCCCCAGATGGCTCCGGCCACCAGGTAGTCCAAAAGCCCCGCCCCGGGAGCGAAGGCCACCCCGGGGTAGAGAAGGCTCACCAACCAAAGGGCCAGGGTGTTGAGAAGAAGCCTTAAGAGAAGGCCGCGCATGGCCTAAGCCTACACCCGGACGCATAGCCTTGACGCATACCGCATACCGGGGTAGCCTGAAGGTAAGCCCGGGCCCAAAAGCCCGGCGGTTTTTTTTGGAGGGCGCCATGCGCTTTGAGAGGATCGCCCCCTTCACCTACCGCATCCCCCGGCAGGGGAAGATGCGGGTGGACGCGGTCTTCTTCGCCTCGGAGGAGATTCTGAAGGACCTCGAGGCCGAGGGATACGCCTCACTGCAGCAGCTCATGAACGTGGCCACCCTCCCGGGCATCGTGGAGCCCGCCCTGGCCATGCCCGACATCCACTGGGGCTACGGCTTCCCCATCGGGGGGGTGGCGGCCTTTGACCCGGAGGAGGGCGGGGTGGTGAGCCCGGGCGGAGTTGGTTTTGATATAAATTGTGGGGTCCGCCTCCTTCTTTCCCACCTCACCCTGGAGGACCTCCTGCCCCGGCAGAAGGAACTCGCCGACGCCCTCTACCGCCTGGTGCCCTCCGGGGTGGGGAGCGAACGGCGGGACGTGCGCTTCAGCAAAAAGGAGCTCAAGGAGATCCTCAAGGAGGGGGCCTCGTGGCTCATCCGGCGGGGCTTCGGCTACCCCGAGGACCTGCGCTTCATTGAGTCCGAGGGCCGCCTCCCCTGGGCCAACCCCGAAAAGGTCTCGGAAAGGGCCTTTGAGCGGGGGGCCCCCCAGATCGGCACCCTGGGGAGCGGGAACCACTTCCTGGAGGTGCAGTACGTGGACGAGGTCTACCACGAGGAGGCCGCCCGGGCCTTCGGCCTCTTCAAGGGGCAGATCACCGTCCTCATCCACACGGGAAGCCGGGGCCTCGGCCACCAGGTCTGCCAGGACTACGTGGAGCGCTTCCTCAAAGCCGCCCCCCGGTACGGCATTGAGCTCGTGGACAAACAGCTCGCCGCGGCCCCCATAAGGAGCCCTGAGGGCCAGGACTACCTCCAGGCCATGGCCGCCGCCGCCAACTTCGCCTTCGCCAACCGCCAGCTCATCGCCCACTTCGTGCGGGAGGCCTTTGAGAAGGTGGGCTTTAACCCCAAGGACCACGGCCTCAGGGTCCTCTACGACCTCGCCCACAACAACGCCAAGTTTGAGGAGCACGGAAGGAGGCGGGTCCTGGTCCACCGCAAGGGGGCCACGCGGGCCTTCGGCCCCGGCCACCCGGAGATCCCCGAGGAGTACCGGGAGGTGGGCCAGCCCGTCCTGGTGCCGGGGGACATGGGGCGCTACTCCTACGTCCTCGTGGGCACGGAGAAGGCCATGGCGGTCTCCTTCGGAAGCAGCTGCCACGGGGCCGGGCGGAAGATGAGCCGCCACCAGGCCAAAAAGGTGGCCCGGGAGCGGAACCTGGTGAAGGAGCTCGCGGAAAGGGGCATCCTGGTCCGGGCCGCCACCCGGGCCACGGTGGACGAGGAGATGCCCGAGGCCTACAAGGACGTCTCCTTGGTGGTGGAGGCGGTGGAGGGGGCGGGGATCGGGAAAAAGGTGGCCCGCCTCAGGCCCCTCATCGTGGTGAAGGGATAACCCGCTTCTCACCCGGGCCTGGTTTCCTGTGGGGGATGAGGTCCTTCGCCCTCCTCCTCTTTTGCGGCCTCGCCCTGGGCCAGACCCTCCTTCCCGTGGAAAGCCTCGGCCTCACCTTCCGGGAGGAGGCCGGGGCCTGGGTGTACGAGGGGAGCGGGAAGCGCTACGCCTACATCCCCGGGGTGGGCTGGGCCGAGCCCTTGGGGGCGGAGTTCCCGCCGCCCCAGGGGGACCGCTTTCCCCTGGAGGCCCTTAAATCCCTGGGCCACTTCCGGGTACCCGAGGCGGGGGCGCGTTTCGGGAACAAGCCTTCGGGGCTGAGGGTGGTCCTGGACCTGCCCGCTCCTTACCCGGCCGAGCCCCAAGAGGAGCGGGGGAAGGCGGGGACCACCCTCCACCTGCCTTACCTCGCCCCGGACCTCCTCGAGGCCCCCTGGCCCGCGGGCCTAAGGGCTCAAGTGCGCCTCCTCCCCGAGGCCACCGAGCTCGCCTTGAGGGCGGAGCAGGGCCGCCTCTACTACCGCCTCTTCCCCCTCGAGGACCCCCCCCGCCTGGTCCTGGACCTCTACCTCCTCGCCCCCGAGGTGGAGGAGGCCTTGGCCCCGGGGGTGCGCTACCGGGAGGTCTACGCCTTCACCCCCGAGCCCCTGAGGCTTTACCTGGTGGAGGCGGAAAGGGGAAGGCTCCTCCCCGTGGGCACTCCGGGGAAGAGGGCGCTTCCCCAGGACCTGGCCCCGGGCGCCCTCGCCGTCCTGAACGGGGGCTACTTTGACCCCAAGAGCGGGACCCCCATCGGGCTTTGGGTGCAGGACGGGGTGACCCTCTCCTACCCCTACGGCCGGGTGGCCCTCCTTTGGGACGGGTTCGCCTTCTTCCTGGACTACCCTAGGTTCCTCGCCGAGGCGGTGGGGCCGGATGGAAACCGGGTCCGGGTGGGGGTGAACGCCTCCCGCGCCCGCTACACCGCCCACACGGTGCCGGGCCCCGTGGGCCGGGAGGGGGAAGGGGTGGCCTTGGTGCGGGAGGACCGGGTGGTGGCCCTCCTCTCCGCCCCGGCGGAGCTTCCCCCAGGAGCCTGGGCCCTCACCTTCCCCAAGGAGGCTCCCCCTTTTCCCCTTGGGGTGGGGGACCGGCTCGCCCTCTACGGCGCCCTCAACCCCCCCTTCCGCTACGCCCTGGAAGGGGGGCCTCTCCTCCTCAAGGAGGGGCGGTACGCCTACGACCCCAGCAAGGAGAACTTCAAGGACCCGAGGCCCCTCCAGGCCGTGGCCCCCCAGGCGGCGGTGGCCTGGACCAAGGAGGGGAAGCTCTGGCTCCTCGTCTCCGAGCCCACCACCCCCGGGGTCCTGGCCCGGGCCCTCCTCTCCTTAGGCGCCTGGAACGCCCTCCGCATGGACGGGGGCGGCTCGGCCCAGCTCTGGGTGAAGGGGCGGCTCAGAAGCCCTTACCCGGGCTCCCCCAGGCCCGTGGTGAGCGCCTTGGCCCTCTTCCCCTAGGCCACCCGCTCCACCCGGAGGAGGTTGGTGGTCCCCCGGACCCCAAAGGGCACCCCGGCGGCGATGACCACCCGCTCCCCCACCTGGGCGAGGCCCAAAGCCTTCACCTCCCTAAGGGCGATGCGCACCATGTCGTCCGTGTCCTGGGGGTCCGGGGCCAGGTGGGGCACCACCCCCCAGACCAAGGCCAGCTGGCGCTCCACCTCGGGGCTAGGGGTGAGGGCCAGGATGGGTACCTGGGGCCGGGTGCGGGCGATCCTGCGGGCTGAGCTTCCCGTGGCGGTGAAGACCACGATGGCCCGGGCCCCCACGGCCTCCACGATGTCGTCGGCCGCCTGGGCGATGGCGTCCTGGGTGGTGGGGGTGGGAGAGGGCCTGAGGACGTTGAGCTTCTGCACAAACTCGGGGGAGGTCTCCACCGCCTTGGCGATCCTGCTCATCATGGCCACCGCCTCCACGGGGTAGGCCCCGGCGGCGGTCTCCGCCGAGAGCATCACCGCGTCCGTGCCGTCAAAGATGGCGTTGGCCACGTCGGAGGCTTCGGCCCGGGTGGGGCTGGGGTTTTGCACCATGGACTCCAGCATCTGGGTGGCGGTGATCACCGGCTTCCCGGCGGCGATGCAGCGGAGGATGAGGCGCTTTTGGACGATGGGGACCTCCTCCAGGGGCATCTCCACCCCTAGGTCCCCCCGGGCCACCATGATGCCGTCGGCCTCCTCCAGGATCTCCTCAAAGCGGGCCACGGCCGAGGGCTTCTCTATCTTGGCCATGAGCCGGGCCCGGGAGCCGTAGCGGGAGAGGTAGTGCCGGGCGAGGAGGAGGTCGTCCCGGGTGCGCACGAAGGAGACCGCCACCCAGTCCACCCCGATCTCCGCCCCCAGGGCCAGGTCCTGGATGTCCTTTTCCGAGAGGGCGGGGATGGAGAGGTCGGCCCCCGGGACGTTGATGCCCTTGTGGTCGGAGAGGATGCCCCCCACCTCCACCAGGGTGTGGATCTCGTCCCCCACCACCTTCTCCACCCGGAGGCGGATCCGGCCATCGTCCAAAAGGAGCACCTGCCCAGGGCGCACGTCCTCGAGGAGCCCCTTGTAGGTGAGGGAAACCCGGGTCTCGTCCCCCTCCACGGGGAGCCGGGTAAGAACGAAGGGTTGGCCCGGCTTGAGCTCCACCCGGCCCTTCTGAAAGCGGCCGATGCGGATCTTGGGGCCCTGCAGGTCTTGGAGAATGGCCAGGGTCCTGCCAAGCTCTTGGGACACCTCCCGTACCCAGGCCGCCCGCCTCCTGTGGTCCTCGGGGGTGCCGTGGCTGAAGTTCAAGCGGAAGACATCGGCCCCTGCCTCGGCCAAGGCCCGGATGGTTTCCTTGGTGTCCGTGGCCGGGCCCAGGGTGGCCACGATCTTGGTGCGCTTAAAAGGCCCCATAGCCCAGGAAGCGGGCCGCCTGGCCCAGCTCCTCCTCGATGCGCAAAAGCTGGTTGTACTTGGCCAAGCGGTCGGAGCGGGAAAGGGAGCCGGTCTTGATCTGGCCGGCGTTCACCGCCACGGCCAGGTCGGCGATGAAGGGGTCCTCCGTCTCCCCGGAGCGGTGGCTGATCACCGCCCGGTAGCCCGACCGGTGGGCCAAGCGGATGGCCTCGAGGGTCTCGGAGAGGGTGCCGATCTGGTTCACCTTGACCAGGATGGCGTTGGCCACGCCCCGCTCAACGCCCATGCGGAGCCTTTCCGGGTTGGTGACGAAGAGGTCGTCCCCCACCAGCTGCACCTTCTCCCCGAGTTCCTGGGTGAGAAGCCTCCACCCCTCCCAGTCGTCCTCGGCCATCCCGTCCTCGAGGGAGCGGATGGGGTACTTCTCCACCCACCGCGCCCAGAAGGCCACCATCTCCTCAGGGGTCAAGACCTTGCCCTCCCCCTCCAGGTGGTATTTCCCGTCCCGGTAAAACTCGCTCGCCGCGGGGTCCAGGGCCAGGGAGACCTCCTCCCCAGGGGTGTACCCCGCCCGCTCAATGGCCTGGAGGAGGAGCTCCACCGCCTCCTCGTTCTGCTTCAGGTCCGGGGCGAAGCCCCCCTCGTCCCCCACGTTGGTGCTGTAGCCCCTTTCCTTCAGCACGCCCTTGAGGGCGTGAAAGACCTCGGCCCCGATGCGCAAAGCCTCGGAGAAGCTTTCCGCCCCGGCGGGCACCAGCATGAACTCCTGGAAGTCCAGGCGGTTGTCGGCGTGCTTACCGCCATTGATGACGTTCATCAAGGGAACGGGGAGGACCACTCCCTGAACCCCACCCAGGTAGCGGTAGAGGGGTAGCCCCAAGGCCAAAGCCGCCGCCCGGGCCGTGGCCAAGGAGACGGCCAGGATGGCGTTGGCCCCCAGGTTCGCCTTGTTGGGGGTGCCGTCCAGCTCCAGCATGGCCCGGTCCACCCCCTCCTGGTCCAGGGCATCCCGGCCGATGAGCTCGGGGGCGATGCGCTCGTTGATGTTCTCCACCGCCCGGCGCACCCCCTTGCCCAGGTAGCGCCCGCCCCCATCCCTTAGCTCCAGGGCCTCATGGGCGCCCGTGGAGGCCCCGGAGGGCACCAGGGCCCGGCCCCGCACCCCCCCTTCCAGCTCCACCTCCGCCTCCACCGTGGGGAAGCCTCGGGAATCCAGCACCTCCCGCGCCTTCACGCTGACAATCGTGGTCATGGATCCCTCCTATGGAAGCGCTTCACGCCCCTCCTTTCCAAGCCTACACCCTCAGGGGCACCACCACCGCCCGGTAGCCCCCCTCCCCGGAAGGGCGCACCAGGCTGGGGCTGGTGGGTCCACTCATCTCCAGAAAGGCCTCGCCTTCCAGAGGAGCCAGGGCCTCCAGGAGGTAGCGGGCGTTGTAGGCCAGGCCCATGGGGGTGCCCTCCATGGCCACCGCCACCTCCTCCTGGCCCTTCCCGTAGTCCCCTTCGGCGGAAAGGAGCGCCCGGCCCTCCTGGAAGAGGAGGTCCACCCGGTGGTTCTGCCGGTCCGAGAGCACGCTCACCCGGCGCAGGGCCTCGCGGAAGGGGTCCACCTCGAGGCGCACCCTCAAGGGGAAGTCTTTGGGAATCACCTTCTCGTAGTCAGGAAACTCCCCTTCCATGAGGCGCACGGCCATCCGCACCTCCGCACCCTCCCCCCGCACCGCCAGGCCCAAGGTCCCGGGGCCCAGGGCCAAAGCCACCTCCCCCTCCCCCAGGGCTTTTAGGACCCGGACCACCTCATCGGCGCTCCGGGCGGGGACCACCGCCTTTTTGGCGAAGGGCTGGGGCTTGGGAAGCTCGGAAAGGGCCAAGCGGTAGCCGTCGGAAGCCACCGCCCTCAAGCCCCCTTCGGAAAACTCCAGCTGCACCCCCCGGAAGATGGCCCGGTACTCCTCGTTGCTGGCGGCGTAGCGGACCTGGGTAAGGAGGCGGAGAAGGTCGCCCGCGGGAATATGGGCCTGCAGGGGAAAGGCTTCGCTGGGCCCCTCGGGTTCGGGGAAGAGAAGCTCGGGGTAACCCTCCACGGGAGCCAGGCTCAGCCGGGTGGTGAAGCGCCCCGAGGAAAGCTCCAGCTCCCTCTCCAAGGAAAGGACCGCCTCTTCCCCTGGGAGGCTCCGCACCAGCTGGAAGAAGGGCTGGGAAGGAACAAGGTAAGCCCCCTCCCCCTGAACCCGGGCGGGAAGGCGGATCTCCAAGTCCACCTCCCCGTTGGAACCGAAGAGGACCAAGGTTTCCGGCCCCGCGGCCAGGCCCGCGTAGGTAAGCAAGGGGTTGGAGCTCCTAGAGGGAATGACCCGCTCCAGAAGGGCGATCTGCTCGGCTAGGAGGTTTTTTGGAAGGGCTAGCTTCATCTCTCGCTCCTCTCCTTACTGTTACTACCAAGTGCTTTTAAAGATTTTAAAGATCCGTAGCCGTAGTAGTAGGGCCTGTGGATATGTGGATAAGTGGGGGAAAAGCCGCTCCTGGAGGGCATAGGGCTTGTGGATAACCCTTGTGGAAAACCCAGGCCCCCTTGTGGATAACCTGTGGATAACCGGCGGGTTATCCACAGGGTCCCGACCCCCCCTGGGTTGTCCACAGGTTGTCCACAAGGTTATCCACAGGGAAGGGTGGGTTATCCACAGGGTTATCCACAGGTTATCCACAGGCCTCACCCCAGCTTCGCCCGGAGGGCCCGGAGCAGGGCTTGCACCTCCCGGTCGGTTTCCGAAAGCTCCTGGACCTTCTGAATGGCGTAGAGGACCGTGGCGTGGTTCCGACCCCCGAAGAGCTGGCCGATGTCGGGGAGGGAGGAGCTGGTCAGGTCCCGCACCAGGTACATGGCGATCTGGCGGGGAAGCACCACCTCCTTCCTTCGGCCGATTCCCAGGAGATCTTCGGGGCGGAGGGCGAAGTGCTCGGCTACCGTGCGTACGATCTCCTTGGGGTCTACCTTCACCTCCTGTAGGGCGAAGATGTCGGAGAGGGCCTTGGCGGCCACGCTTCGGGTGAGCTCCACCCCGTTCAGGGAGGCGTAGGCGATGGCGCGCATGAGGGCCCCCTCCAGCTCGCGGATGTTGGAGGTCACCTGGCGGGCGATGTACTCCAGGACGTCCTCGCTGATGCGTAGCCCCCGCTGCTCCGCGTTCATCTTGAGGATGGCGATGCGGGTTTCCAGGTCGGGGGGCTGGATGTCGGTGATGAGGCCCCACTCAAAACGGCTCCGGAGGCGGGCCTCGAGGGTGAGGATGTCCTTGGGGGGGCGGTCGGAGGAGAGGATGATCTGCTTGTGGGCCTCGTAAAGGGCGTTGAAGGTGTGGAAGAACTCCTCCTGGGTGCGCTCCTTGCCGGCGATGAACTGGATGTCGTCCACCAGGAGGAGGTCCACGGAGCGGTAGCGCTCGCGGAACTTGGCCATGCGGTCCTCGCGGATGGCGTTGATGAGCTCGTTGGTGAAGGTCTCCGTGGAGACGTACTCGATCTTCAGGTGGGGGAAGCGCTTGGCCACGGAGTGGCCCACGGCGTGCATCAGGTGGGTCTTCCCCAGCCCCACCCCCCCGTAGATGAAGAGGGGGTTGTAGGCCCGGCCCGGGGACTCGGCCACGGCCACGGCGGCGGCGTGGGCCATGGAGTTGTTGGGCCCCACCACGAAGTTCTCAAAGGTGTACTTGGGGTTGAGCTTGGGCTTTTCGCTTTCCGGCTTGGGGGAGGCGTGGAAGATGTCCTCCTGGACCACGGCCCCCGGCACCACCTTGAGCTCAAAGCGGGGGGCCTGGGCCCCGAGGAGGCTTAGGGCTTCCTGGATGAGCTCGGCGTAGTGCCGCCTTATCCAGTCCAGGGCGAAGGAGGTGGGCACGGCGAGCTCCAACACCCCGTCCCGAACGCCCAGGGGACGGATCCTTTCAAACCAGGTGTGGAACTCCACCTCGGTGATGTTGCGCCGGATGTGCTCCAGGACGTGTTGCCAAACCGCCTCGTGGGTCAAGGCCACCCCCGTCGTCCGGAGGAACATTCTACGCCAGGGGCTTGGGTAAAGTGGAGGGCGGGATGGGGTACGACGTGGTGGTGGTGGGTGGGGGCCACGCGGGCCTCGAGGCGGCCTGGGCGGCGGCAAGCCTCGGGGTGCGGGTGGCCCTGGTGACGGTGAACCCCGACCGGATCGGCATGATGCCCTGTAACCCCGCCGTGGGGGGGCCGGGGAAGAGCCAGCTGGTGGCGGAGGTGGTGGCCCTGGGCGGGCTCATGGGCCGGGCGGCGGACGCCGCCGCCATCCACACCCGGGTCCTGAACCGCTCCAAGGGCCCGGCGGTGCAAAGCCTCAGGGTCCAGGTGGACCGGGACCTCTACGCCTTAAAGGCCCAGGAGATCCTCGCGGAAAGGCCCGTGGAGGTCCTCCGGGGCGAGGTGGCGGCCCTCTGGGTGGAGGGGGGGAGGCTTTTGGGCGTCCGCACCGTGGACGGGCGGGGAATCCCCGCCAAGGCGGTGGTGGTGGCGGGGGGGACCTTCCTTTCCGGCGTGGTCTGGTACGGAAGGAAGAGCCGCCCCGCCGGGCGCCAGGGGGAGCCCCCGGCCCGCTTCCTCTCCCAAAGCCTAAAGGCGGTGGGCCACACCTTAAGGCGCTTCAAGACGGGGACCCCGCCCCGGATTCGGGCCGACAGCGTGGACTTCGGGCGCCTCGAGGTGGTCCCGCCCGAGGCGCCGCCCGGGAGTTTCACGGGAAACCCGGGGCCCCACGCCGAGAGGCTTCCCACCTGGCAGACCCGCACCACGGAGAGGACCCACCGCCTCATCCGGGAGAACCTCCACCTCTCCCCCCTCTACGCCGGGGACATCCAGGGCATCGGTCCCCGGTACTGCCCCTCCATTGAGGACAAGGTGGTGCGCTTCGCCGACAAGGAGAGCCACCTCCTCTTCGTGGAGCCGGACGGGCTTTCCACCACCGAGGTCTACCTCCAGGGCTTCTCCTCAAGCCTCCCGCCCGAACTCCAGGAGGAGATGGTGCGAAGCCTCCCCGGGTTTGAGCGGGCGGTGATTCAGCGCTACGCCTACGCCGTGGAGTACGATAGCTTAGACCCCACGGAGCTCACCCGGGGCCTCCAGTCCCGCTTCCTCCCCGGGCTTTTCAGCGCCGGGCAGGTGAACGGCACCTCCGGCTATGAGGAGGCGGCGGCCCAAGGGGTGCTGGCGGGCCTGAACGCCGCCCGGTTCGCCCTGGGGCTTCCCGAGGTCCACCTTCCCCGGGAAAGCGGCTACATCGGGGTCCTGGTGGACGACCTGGTGGGCCGGGGCACGGACGAGCCCTACCGGATGATGACTTCCCGGGTGGAGCTCCGCCTCCTCTGCCGGGCGGACAACGCCGACGAGCGCCTCACCCCCTTGGCCGTGTCCTGGGGCCTGAGGCCCAGGGAGGACCTCAAGCGGGTGGAGGCCAAGTACCGGAGGGTGGCGGAGGAGCTTAGGCGCCTCGAGGCCTTGCGGGTGGAGGGGGTTTCGGGCCTCCAGTGGCTTAGGCGCCCCGAGAACACCTACCGGGCCCTGGCCGAGCGCTTCCCGCCCCCTTCCCCCCTCTCCCCCGAGGAGGCGGAGCAGGTGGAGATCCGGGCCAAATACGCGGGCTACATTGAGCGGCAGGAGCGCCTGCGGGAGAGGATGCGGGACCTCGAGGCCTTCCGCATCCCCGAGGGCCTGGACTTCCCTCGGATACCGGGGCTTTCCCGGGAGGCGGTGGAGAAGCTCTCCCGGGCAAGGCCCCGCACCCTGGCCGAGGCTGCCCGGATCCCCGGGCTACGGGACTCCGATCTCACCGCCCTCTTGGTCCACCTGAGGCGGTGGGGGTAGTGTTTCACGGGAAACAGGGGGCGGGATGGGCCTGACGGAGGAAGGGGAGAGGCTTCTTTTGGAGGGGGGGCGGGCCCTGGGCCTGGACCTGAGGCCCCACCTTCCCGCCTTTTCCCTCCTTTACCAGCTCCTCATGGCCGCCAACCAGAGGGTCAACCTCACCGCCCTCCGCACCGAGGAGGAGGTGGTGGTCAAGCACTTCCTGGACTCCCTCACCCTCCTCCGGCTTCCCCTCTGGGAAGGGCCCTTGCGGGTGCTGGACCTGGGCACGGGGGCGGGGTTTCCCGGGCTTCCCTTGAAGATCGTGCGGACCGAGCTGGAGGTGGTCCTTCTGGACGCGGTTCGCAAGAAGGTGGCTTTCCTGGGGGAGGCGGTGCAGGCCCTGGGGCTGAGGGGGGCCTACCCCCTTTGGGGCCGGGCGGAGGAGCTTGCCCACCGCCCGGAGCATCGCGAGGCCTACGACCGGGTGGTGGCCCGGGCCGTGGCCCCCCTCTGCGCCCTTTCCGAGCTCTCCCTCCCCTTCCTCCGGGTGGGGGGGCGGATGGTGGCTCAGAAGGGGCCTAGGGTGGCGGAGGAGCTAAAGCCCCTTCCCCGGGCCCTGGGCCTCCTCGGGGGCACCCTGGAGGAGGTGCGCCCCCTGCGCCTGCCCTTCCTGGAGGAGGGGCGGGCCCTGGTGGTCCTCTCCAAGGTGGCGCCCACCCCCAAGGCCTACCCCCGCCGCCCCGGGGTTCCCGAGAAAAAACCCTTGTGCTAACCCAAGTGGAAGTAGACCCGCTTGCTGGGGACGAGGCCGCGGTAGGCCTTGAAGAAGTGGGAGCGGGGGGCGCGGATGTTCTCGCAGGCGGGGAAGGGGAAGGTGTCTAGGGCGTAGGCCTGGGCGTGCTTGCCGCCGAGTTCCATGGTGGCGACAATGGCGAGGGTGAGGATGACGGAGGCGGGGGCCTTGGCTTGAGGGTCGTCCTTGTGACCCATGGC
The DNA here is from genome assembly GCF_056332225.1 of Thermus sp. Taxonomy (NCBI): domain Bacteria; kingdom Thermotogati; phylum Deinococcota; class Deinococci; order Thermales; family Thermaceae; genus Thermus; species Thermus sp. The sequence continues at coordinate 38,864 of NZ_JBWGQW010000016.1, forward strand.
CTTGAGGGC